>DASWIU010000174.1:0-2501 GCA_036397515.1 Desulfurivibrionaceae bacterium
CCGGGGAATATGGCGCTCAGCAGGTGCCGCGGAGGTTGGGAAGGGCGTGGGAGGCCTTAGAGCAGAATTTTCAGCCGTTCGATGGTGGCCTGGGTGATGGGCTTGGGGATAACCGTTTCCACCGAGGGCCTGCCTGACACCTCAAGCAGCTTGCCCGGGTCGTCGAAGCTGGTGATGACAATGACCTTTGGTTCTTTCTTGAGGAACCCCTTTTGAAAGGCATCCTCGATGATGGTGAGAAAGGTCTCGCCATCCACCACCGGCATGACAAGATCCAGGAGGACGACGTCCGGCTGGTATTTCAGGTAGCGGAAAATAGCCTCGGTGCCGTTTGCCGCCTCAAAGAGCTCGCATCCCGGCACGCTTTTCAGCAGATGATTCTTGAGGATGGTTCTGGCGGTTATTTCATCATCGACAATGAGGATCTTCATTTATTTCCACCCGGAAAAGCATGATCAGCGGCGCGCACGCGGGAATTCGATTCAATTCAGCCGGCACTATAATACATATCGGCAGTTTTTTAAATGCACAGAGTTATTTTTGTTGCTGGGGCAGGCTGACGGCCAGTTCCGGGAACCAGGCGCCGAGGGTGTCCGGCCTGGTCCAGCTTTCCCTGAGCCTGGTTTTGGGCACAACCGGGATATCCAGCCCGATCTTGGCCAGGGCCGTCGTGATCTTTGCCAGGGGGGTGCCGCTGAACAGGACAAAGCGGAGATCCCTCCGCTGCTCCGCAATGAGGAGCTTGCTCGCAAGCTCTATGCCGTCCATAACCGCCATTTCGTAATCGCAGAGGATGTTGACTATTCCCTCGGCGACCAGAAGCGCGTAGGCTTCTCGCCCGTTTTCCGCCTCGCGGATATTTTTGGGTGCCACTCCGGCCCCCTCCAGGCGCAAGCGGACAACCATGCGGATGAATTCCGCATTATCGACAATCAGGATGGTTGAATAGTCAGGAGGCATAAATGTTTTGAGGATTCTTCCGTTGCGGGAAACAAGGAAATCTCGATGGAAAACCGGGGTTGGCCGCGGTCTAGTCGTTTTGCAGCGACAGGTTGAGTCGGTTGCTCACCGTGCCGCGCAGCGATTCATGGGCGGCACGCACCCTGTGCCAAGCGAAATCGGCCTCGTTTTTTTTCTCCTGGCGGATACAGGCATCCAGCTCTTTCGCGGCCGCGCCCAATTTTTTTGCGGTGAAGATCGCGGACGAGCCCCGGAGGCTGTGGCAACAGGCCAGGATTCCCTCCTGATCGCTTGCGGCCATTGCCTCGCCAAGCAGGATGATCTGTTTGTCGGCATCGGTAAAAAAGGCCTTGGCTATCCGGCAGAGGATTACCTCGTCAGCATAGGTGGCGAACAGGGCCTTGAAATCCAGGTCGGGAGGTTCCCCTGATGCTGCCGAGGCTGGCCCGGCTGCTTGTCGGCTCCTGCCGACAAGCAGATGCTTGTCAATGGCGGCGAAAAGTTGGTCCGGGTCGAAGTTTTTCTCCACATACCCGTCAAGGCCTGCGGCTAAAAGACGTTCTTGTGCGGCCGCGGTCTCGGCCGTCAGGGCGATGACCGGAATGGCGCGGCAAGCCGGGTTTTCCTTGATCCTGCGGGTGGCCTCCACCCCATCCATGCCGGGCAGGCCGATATCCATCAGAATGATCTGGAAATCGGGATCTTGAGCCAGGATGTCCAGCGCGGCTTCGCCGCTGGCGGCGGCAACGGTCTGCCAGCCCCGTTCGGCAAGGATGGCGGTGAGGATCGCGAGGTTGAAATCCACATCCTCGACCACCATGATTCTCATGGTTTTTCGGGCACCGTCGTCCGCGCTTGGGGAAACCATCTGTCCCTCCGTATTCTGTTTTTGACCCCCAGGGACATGATAGCCGATCAGAAGTCGATCTGGAAGCTGTAAACGTCTTCCTCCAGGCTGCTTTTTACGGTGAAGCCGCAATGGAGGAAGATGGCCTGCATGCGTTTGTTCTCCCGCAGCACCTCGGCGGAAAAACCGGCGATCCCGTTTCTTTTGGCAATGGTGACCAGATGTTTGAAAAGAAAAGAGCCGATCCGCTTGTTCTGCCATTCGTCGCGGACGATAAAGGCTACCTCGGCCCGGTTGGTTTTCTCGTCCAGATAGTAGCGGCCGATGGCGATGATCTCCTCGCCGTGCGCCTCCGGCACGGTGCCGACAATGGCTGCGTCCTTGCGGTGGTCTATGTAGACGAAGTTCTGGATCTGCTTGTGGCCGAGGCGCTGGCTGTGGGTCATGAAGCGGTAGTAGAGGGTTTCCTGGGAAAGGGCGTAGAGGATGTCCCGCATCCGGGGCTCATCGGTGAGATGCACGGGCCGGAAATTGATCTGGGTGCCGTCTTCCAGAAGCATGGTGGTGTTCATCTCCTTGGAGGCGATCATGAAACGGCCCTCCACGTCGCCGAGATCCTGGCGGAGATAGCGGGCCTCGATGGCCTCTTTGAACAACTGCTCCCGGAACTTGGGATGGGCGATGCTGATCAGGG
>DASWIU010000175.1:0-9826 GCA_036397515.1 Desulfurivibrionaceae bacterium
ATTATCGCCCTCACCGCCCACGCCATCAGCGGCTACCGGGAAAAATGCCTGGAACTGGGGCTGGACGACTATCTCTCCAAACCGATCAAGATCGCCGACCTCAACGCCAAGATAGCCGAGCATCTTCCGCCAAGGGAGACCTCCCCGGCGGAAACAGTCTGATCCTTCCTTGGCGGACCACCTCCGCCCCCTTTTTGAAATCCCTCTGTTTCCAGAGCAGATAGATCGCCGGATAGATGAGCAGCTCAAGAATGGCGGAGGTGCCGATATCAAGGATTGCCGGCAATGTAACTGGTTGCCTCGATATGTCCGGGAACGCGGTTGAGTACCCGCCCATAGGCTTCCTTGGCCGCCTTGGTGTTTCCCATCCAGGCATGCGCCCGTGCAAGATAGACCAGCGCCGTGGCATCGGCGGGATAACGCTCGGCCACCTGGGCGGCATGTCCGGCGAGGGTCTTCCAGTTTCGCTCCCCCTCTTCGGCGACCATCAGGCGCTGGTGGGCGATATAGTCCCAGGCCGATTCCCCAATCACCTGGCGCGCATGGGATGCCGCCTCGCGCCAGCGCTGTTGCGCCAGCAATGGTAGAGTGATGCCATTCCGGGCCTCCAGCGATTTCGGGTTCCTGGAGATGGCCTGTCCGTAAAAATTCACGGCCTCGTTGTATCTCCCTTGCAGATAGGAGAGCCAGCCGCGCCGCATCAGGATAAAATCGGCATCCACCCTGCCGTTCGTGCTGTCCAGCGCCGCCGATGCCTCGGCATATTTTCCCGCCGCTTCCAGTCGGTATGATTTCTGCCAGGACGATTCATCCGCCCAGACAGATGAAGCTGCCACCATAAGGAACAATACCGCCATCCATGCTTTCATCGAAAATCCCCTTACCATTGGAAAGCCAACCAAAGATAACCGGACGTCAGGCTATAGTCGTCGGAAAGAGTGGCGTTTCTATAGTTATCACGGCTCAGTATTGCAAGTAGTGACACGCTCTTGCCGAATTTCCATTCGCCGCCCATGCTCACGCCGCCGCGCTGGATATCCGCGAGATTGATGACCACGCCCGCATCCTGGTCCACCGCGTAGATGCGTTCGCCAATCAGCGCGCTCAGTCGCACGTTATCGAGGCCGAGCGGCTTGTTGGAGACGAACCAATGAGTCAGCTTGGCTTCCAGCGCGGAGGTGGAACTTTTTCCTTGGGCACGGTCGGCATTAGAGGGGTCGATGAACCAGCCGCGCACCTGCACCCAGTCGGCACCGTCGTTCAAGGCGAATCCCACTGTCGGGGTATATTGGTTAACGTCCAGGTCGTTGCGGTAGTTGGAGCGCGCGTAGCCGAGGTCGAAATAACGGCGCTTGTCGTGAGACAGATATGATACCTGTGGCGCGTAAGCCTTCACCCCGTCGGTATCATTGCTGGCGTCGTCGTTATCGATGACGTGAACATCAAATCGGCCCGTGAGGCTTCCGGCCATGCCGTCCGGAGTGAAATTGAGCTTGCCGCTGGCAAACAGGGCGTTCTGACCGATATCCTCGGTGCCGGGATTCATCTTTATGTCTGTTCTGTTCAATCCCAAAGCGAATCCACCTCGTTCCAGGTAGTTTGCCAAAACCACGGCGCCGTAGCCCGTGATCGCATCACGTTCCGTCGATCCGCTGTAGCTGCCGTAAAAAGCCTGCGCGCCGGCAGTGGTAGTCCATTCCCCAGCAGCCTGGGCAGGCACAACAGCAAGGGCGGTAGCAAGGGTTGCGGTGGTCAGGATTGCGATTGCATAGGTCGGTTTCATGTGCTTTCTCCTTTGTTGTTGATAAGCTTTTCTATGTTATTACTGCCTGGGATGTCAGTTTTCCAGGAGGGGATGCCCTCGTCTGCGCTTTGGCCAACGGCGGCAAGCCTCATTTCCCGCCGCCAATCGCCTGTTTTGGCTGTGATATGGATGAGCCCTCCGTCGGGCATGATCACGACGACGGTTTTCAGCGTCATGAGCCGGCCTGGGGCAGGGGTGAGAACGTGGATGGCGGATTGCCGCCATGCCGCCGATGTTTCATGCCATGTCCGGCGGTAGGAGGAATCGAGGAATGCGCCAAGCGGTCTGGTCAGCCACAGCCACAGCCGTAATACGGGCGTGGCTGGAAATTGCCGTGCCGGCGGGGCATCGCGCCAGTACCGGGTGTCCGTCATCGGAGTCAGCCCGGCGGCGAGCAGCAGCAAGTCGAGCCAGACATCGGCGGGGCCGGTGCGGTCGAAGAAGGCCAGTACCGCGCCGGTGTGGACGAAAGCGGCGCTGGCCCCGCTCGTTGCGGTAAGCCGTGTCTGGCCGGCCAGGGTGATCGTCACTTCAGCTTCCCACTCGCTCCAAGATCCGCCATTTTCGCGAGTATTGAAATACAGCCGCCGCCCGGCAGGCAACGCCAGCGCTTGCATCAAAGCCGGATCAGGGTGGGCGGGGGCGATGCGCTCGCCCTGAGCGGGGAGGTGAGCGGGCCGCCAGCCGGTGGCGCCGTCCTTCTCGCGCAACAGCAGGTTGGCGAGATGAAAAGGACGGGTGGGGCCGCCCAGCGCGCGGCCGTCTTGCACATGCAGGTGCAGATGGGGCTGGGGCGAGCGCCCGGAATTACCGCAGGCGCCCACCACGTCGCCTACCTTGACCCAAACACCGGGCGCAACGGTTACGCTGCCTTGCCGGAGATGGGCCAGCAACGCGTAAGCTCCGCTGGACAGGTGAATCAGGATGTAGTTGCCCCAGTTCTCGAGGGAGTTGATCTCACCGGGGGCATTGTCGGCGATACCGTCGCGCACCGCCGTCACCTCGCCCGCTGCCGGCGCCAGCACCGGCAGGCCGAAAGCATGGTAATCGGTCAGCGTGCTGCCTTCGCCGGAAAAACTCTTGTTTCCCTCGACGATGAAAAAATCCAGCCCATACCGCCACGGGCCGCGATGAGTATGTTCGCCGTTAAAGCCCTGATAAACCTGCCATTCGCCCAGGAAGGGCGCGGCCAGCGGCACACTGCCGCGCGGGCCGAGGCGCGTACCCATCAGGCGCACGGCCTCGGCGTGCTGTTCAGGCAACGCCGGGTGGGCAAGGCTCAGGTTGATGCCGCGGGCCGCCATTCGCGCCCCGGAGAGCACGATCAGGGTGGCGGCGACAAAAGGCGCGGAAAGGGGATAAATCCCCATCGGCGCGAGCCAGTATGAAAGCGCCAGCCCGATCGGTGCCGCCAGCGCCGCAGCGAACAGGGCGAGCAGGAAGGCGCCCAGGCCGGGCACGGCGTAAATCCCGCCCACCGCCATCGCAGCCAGGGCGAAGTTGAACCCCAGTGGCGGCACTTCGACGCCAGGCGCCCAAAGGGCGAGCATGAGGTAGCCCGCCGCAAAGCCGCTGGCCGCCAGCAAGGCGAGCCAGCGCGAGGCCAGCGCTACAGCTGCGAGCACCATGATTCCGGCCCAGGGATGAGGGGAAAGGAATATCCAGCCCAAACTTTTCAGAAAATCAGCCGCCATGCCGGGTGCGAGTTCCGGCATTGGCAGCAGGCCAATAGCCGGTATTGAAGCAGGCAGAGCAGGCAACCACAACCACAGACCGAGGGTAAAAGGCAGGCTCAGCAGCGGCAATTCTCCATTGCGCCACAACAGGGGAGCCAGCGCCGCCGTAAGCCACACCGCCGTCGCCGCAGCCAGGATCAGACCGACCAGCCCCGCCCACGATACGGGTTGGAATGCGCCCAACGCCAGGCCCGTGAGCAGGGCGTTGATGAAGGCCGAGCGGCGAATGTCTTCGGGCAGGGAAAAGCAACGGGAGAGGAGAGCCGAGATCGCAGTGGCGGCCATCCCACTCAGGGCGGCACGGGGGAAGGTCCAAGTGGCGGCAAGGCATAGCGCCCCCACGGCGGGGCGGGTTGTGAATACCACCGCAGCGTAGCCGGACAGGAACAGCCGGAGCTGCGCGGCAAACCGCACTGAAAATGACGGGGCGAGTTCAGCCTTTTTCATCGCGCTCTTCGGGGAAAGGCCGGGAAAGACTTTGCGGCAGGCGTTCCTGTCCGGTTACCACTGCCAGATCTTCGCGTTCCCTCACCACTTCAACCACCCCATTCTCCATCACCATGACGACGTTGGGGCGGTATTCGATGAATTGCAGCCACTGGGTGTTGTTGTAGGCGCCTACCGGGTTGAAAACCAGCAAGTCGCCCACGGTCAGGGGGGGCATCTGGATGCTCTGGCGCATTACGTCGATGTTCATGCACATCGGGCCATAGAGCACTGTTTCCTCGGCGATGCCGTCAGGGCGGCGCACCGGTCGCACGTCGTGATTGTACCAGAAGGCGGTGAACATCAAGTTTACCCCGGCATCCAGCACCGTGCCGCGGCGCCCGTCCGGCAGGCGCTTGTTGGCAACCACGCTGGCGACCAGCGATACCGCATCATCCACCACCGCCCGTCCGGTTTCCAGGATCAGCGTCGGACGCGGCAACCCGCGCGCTTCACGCTCGCGGGTGCCGGCCATCAGCGCGTCGCACACCGCTTCGGCGTACTGTTCGGGCGAGGGAACCAGCTGCTCGGGAGGCAAATACACGCCTTGCAAGGCATTTTTCGAGGCAAAGCCGCCGCCGATATCGAGATACTCGATTGCCGTGCCGGTCTGCTCTTCCACCGTGTCCATGAAGGCGGTGAGGATGCGCACGGCGGCGGCGTAAGCGCGCGTATCGGTGACGAAGGTGCCGATGTGGGTGTGCAGTCCGACGAGCTTGAGGTGTGGACTGGCGCCGATCCGCCGCGCGCAGTCCAGTGCCTGCCCGGTTTCCAGGTTGAAACCGAAGCGGCTCCAGGTGTCGCTGTAGCCGGTGTCGAAATTGAGGCGGATGGCGACCGGCACGGTCTTGCCCAATTCCCGCGCCACCTCTTCCAGCAGGTAGAGTTCATCCAGCGAATCCAGATGGATGCGCGCCCCTTCTTCCGCCGCCTGCATGAGAGCAGCGCGCGGCTTGCAGGGTCCATTGAATACGATGCGCCGGCCCGGCACGCCAAGAGCGCGCGCCTTTTCATACTCGAAGGCGGAGACGACTTCCGCCCAGTAGCCTTCCTGGTGCAGGGTATTGCACACCGCGCCAAGATAGTTGGTCTTGTAAGACCAGGCATTGATGACCTGATGCCAGCGCGTGGCAAAGGCGCGCTTCAAGCGGCGGGCGTTTTCACGCAGGCGTTTTTCCGAAATCACAAACAGCGGGGAACCGAAGCGGGCGACCAGTTCCGGCACCGGCACCCCGTCGATATCTTCCGTTGTGAAGTGGTGCCTGGATGCACCGAACTTGTTGAGCCCGCCGCCGTGGAGCCTGATGGTCGGGGCGATCCAGGGTTTGCGGGAGAGGTGCTTTTTCATGCGAGTTTCCTTCTTTTATTGCCGTGGCGGTCGAACAGCCCCACCCATAACAATCGCCTCGAAATCCTTCAGGGTCACGATAGCTTCCCAGGCGTAGCGAATAAACATGACGCCGGCCGGGACTGGCGGCAGATGGATTTGCGGTTCGCCCAGCGCCAGCCTCACCAAGGCTTCCGGCAGGTTCATCCCGGATCCGGCGGAAAGATAAATCCAGGCGGGGAACCGGGGATTGATTTCAATAAGATACATTTTTCCATCCTGACCTCGCATGACTTCCACCTCCAGCGGGCCGCGCCAGCGTGTGGCGGCCACCAGCCGGGCGGCTGCGACATGCAGCGCGGGGTCTTCTATGGTCACGCCGGCCCAGGCCTTGCCCTTGTCTGTCAACGCCCGCTTTTTCATCATCACGGCGGCAATCAGTTTTCCGTTCCCGTCGCCTAGTCCCGCCAGGTTGATTTCCTCGCCGGGCACCAGCTTTTGCGCCAGTACCGGCAAGCCCCATTCTCCGGCGATGCGGTGGAAGGCCGTGACCGCCTCATCGGGCGTGTGAGCGATCTTGGCATCGTAAAACAGCCCCTTGACCATCAGCGGATAGGAGAAACCCTCGTCGGCGCAAGAGTAAAAAAAGCTTTCCCGGAAGACGCTGTGCGTTTCCGGCGCGGCGATTCCGGCTCCTTGCGCCAGTTCCTGCAAGCGATCCTTGGCGCGCATCTGCAATTGGGCAGGATCGGGCACCGCCATCTTTATCCCCCAATCGGCCAGCATCGGCGCAAGCCGGGCGAAGACCGGCAGTTCCGCGTCCAGACAGGGAATCAGCACATCGAAACGCTCCCGTTCGTAAAGCTGGGACAGCCGGGCGATGAAAGTTTCCTCGCCCGCCGAGGGGTAAGGCAGCAGATAAGCGGCATCGCACATTTCCGGCAAATACAGGCCGGGATCAAAGGCGTCGTAGGACAGGCCAACCACGCGGACCTCAAAGCCGTGCGCCTCCTTCAGACAGCGCGCCACGGCCAGACCCGGCCCGGGATTGTCGGGGCGGGCATTCATGCCGGTGACCGCCACCGTGATCTGGCGTCGGCTCATCGCAGCACCTCGCGCAGACGCGCGGCGAAGTCCAGCACGTCGCGTTCCAAGACTGTGACGGGGGCCTCGTATTCACGGCCCAGAAGTTTGACGATTTCCATCACTTCACTTTCACCGTCCTGCAGCATCCGCAGCACGGCGATGCCGGTTTCGTTGGCGGTGAAGGAGTTGCCCGCCACCGGATCGAATACAAAGCCGCTGGCCGAGAGGGCGAGCCGCTCCACTAACTTGGCGGGCGGGAATGTCTGGACAGGAACGGCTTCCGCCTCCCAAGGCAGGGTAACGCCAAGAGTGCGTGCATCTTCTCCATCGGGATCTTTCCAAGCGCGGCACAGTGCCTGCCACAGGGAATCGACCAGGCTTTCCACTTTTAACCCCGAAGGAAGGCCAGGTAATTCCGCCACCCGATGGACGAGTTCGGCGCGCACCCCTGCCCTCAATTCGTCGAGCTGCGCCCGTTGCGGCGTGCAGTCCCCGTACCGGCAGCACAGCAGGCTCAGGGTACCCCCGCTTGCGATCTGGTCGGCGATGAAGCGCAACAGCCCGGCTCGCCCGGCCGCCATGCCGGAAAGAGCCACAGTGAGGCGTCCAGTGCGCGACTCGATCCAGGACTTGAAAATCGCCTCCTTGCTGATGAAGTGCCGGAACATCACACCCTCGGAAACTTGGGCGTATTCGGAGATGAGCGCAGTGGTAGCCATTGCCAGGCGGTCTTCCCGCGCCAGGCGGTCAATGGCGGCGAAGACCGCCGTGGTGTTTTTGTTTGATTTTTTCATGGGGTCGGCCATTTTATCCAAGGGAAATGTATCATCTAAGCAACAGGCAAATTTCGACTTTTCCTGTTACCTAGATGAAAGCAACTACTTGCACAATCGTTTTTTTAACCGGGCAATTAAAAAGCCCCCTTCAAAAGTTGGCAAGGAAAACCCTTACCGGATGACTTCCGCTCCCTTTTTAAAATCCCTCTGTTTCCAGAGCATATAGATGGCCGGATAGATGAGCAGCTCAAGAATGGCGGAGGTGCCGATCCCGCCCACCATGGGCGCGGCGATCCTCTTCATCACATCGGCGCCGGTGCCGGTGCTGAACATGATGGGAACCAGGCCGAGCAGGGTGGTGCCCACCAGCATGAGCTTGGGCCGAATCCTTTTCACCGCCCCGTACATGATCGCCTCTTTCAGATCATCGAGGTTCTCCATTTTCCCCGCCTTTTTCCATTTGTCGTAGGCCAGATCGAGATAGAGGAGCATGACCACCCCGGTTTCCGCGTCGATCCCGGCCAGGGCGATGATCCCCACCCAGACCGCGATACTCATGTTGTAGCCGAGGAGGTACAGCAGCCAGAAGGAGCCGACCAACGAGAAGGGCACGGCCAGCAGGACAATCGCCGTCTTGACCGCCGATTTGGTGTTGAGATAGATGAGGATAAAGATGACCAACAGGGTAAGGGGAACAACGAGCTTCAGCCTTTGGTGGGTCTTGACCAGATGCTCGTATTCCCCGCTCCACTCCAGACGATAGCCCTGGGGGATCTTCAGCGAGGCAACCCGCTGTTTGGCCTCTTCCACGAAGCCGCCCACGTCCCGGCCGAAAAAGTCGATGTAGACATAGGAGGCCAGAAGACCGGCCTCGCTCTTGATCATGGGCGGCCCCTTGACGATCCGGATGTCGGCCAGTGCCCCGAGGGGAACCTGGAGGAGCTCGCCGGTGGGCGGAGGCGCTGGCTGGAAGGAAGACATGCCGCCGGGCCCAACCTGCTCGCCCGCCCCCATGGCCACGGGCACCGGGACCAGCACCCTTTTCAGCTGTTCCACGTCGCCCCGCAACTCCCGGGCATAGCGGACATTCACCGGATAGCGCTCCCTGCCTTCCACGGTGACGGTGAGGTTCATCCCGCCGATGGCCGACTGGATAACCTCCTGCACCTCATCCACGGACAGGCCGTAGCGGGCCACCTCCTCCCGCTTGATGGTGAAATCGAGAAAATAGCCGGTGGTCACCCGCTCGGCGTAGACGCTGCGCAGGCCGGAGATGCCGTTAAGGCGCGCCTCGATGGCGGTGCCCAGCCGCTCAAGCTCTTCAAGCCTCGGCCCCATGACCTTGATCCCCACCGGGGTTCTGATGCCGGTGGAAAGCATGTCGATCCGGGCCTTGATCGGCATGGTGAAGGAGTTGGCCACCCCCGGAATGGAAAGGGCGTCGTTCATCTCGTTTTTCAGCATCTCCACCGTCATCCCCGGCCGCCACTCCGACTCGGGCTTGAGATTGATCACGGTTTCAAACATCTCCAAGGGGGCCGGATCGGTGGCGGTTTCCGCCCTGCCGGCCTTGCCGAAGACCTGGGCCACCTCGGGGATCTCCTTGAGGATCTTGTCCTGGAGCTGGAGAAGCTTGGAGACCTCCGAGATGGCTGCGCCCGGAGAAGTTACCGGCATATAAAAGAGCGCGCCTTCGTAGAGCGGCGGCATGAACTCGGTGCCGAGCTTCAGGAAAGGGTAGACGCTCACGGCCATGACGATCAGCGCGGTAACGATTACCGTCCGTTTGAAACGCAGAACGAAGCGCACGATGGGCGCGTAGAGTCGATGGAGAAAGATGCTGACGGGATTTTTATCCTCGGACCTGATCTTGCCCCGGATGAACAGGGTCATCAGGACCGGGGTCAGGGTGACGGCGAGAAAGGCGGAAAACAGCATGGCAAAGGTCTTGGTGTAGGCCAGGGGCTTGAACAGCCGCCCTGCCTGGGCCTGCAGGGTGAAGACCGGCAGAAAGGCCACGGTGATCACCAGCAGGGAGAAAAAGAGGGAGGGCCCCACCTCCTTGGCCGCCTCGATGATCACCTCGGCGCGATCGCCCGGCCTGCCGGCGTGTTCCCACTCCTCCAGTTTTTTATGGGCATTCTCGACCATGATGATCGAGGCGTCCACCATGGCCCCGATGGCGATGGCGATGCCGCTCAGGCTCATGATGTTCGCCGTCACCCCCAGGTAGTACATGCAGATGAAGGAGACGATGATCGCCACGGGCAGGGTGAAGATAACCACCAGGGCGCTGGGGAGATGGAAGAGGAACACCAGGCAGACCACACTCACCGCCAGGGAGATCTTGACCAGCTCCTCGGTGAGGGTGTCGATGGCCCGGTGGATAAGATCGGAGCGGTCGTAGGTGACAACAATCTTCACCCCCTCGGGCAGACTCGGCTCGACGCTCTCGCTGATCTTTGCCTTGACCCGATCGATGACACTGAGGACATTCTCGCCGAAGCGAACCACCACGATCCCACCCGCCACCTCTCCCCGCCCGTCAAGCTCGGCCAGGCCGCGCCTGATCTCCGGGCCGAGCTGGATGCCGGCGACATCCTTGAGCAAG
>DASWIU010000176.1:0-2867 GCA_036397515.1 Desulfurivibrionaceae bacterium
CCTTTACCAGGGGGAGCAGCATCTCGTAGCCCCCGCCCTTGTCCCGCCCGCCGGCGATGAGCACCACCGGCTGCTGCATGCCGCCCAAGGCGGAATAGACCGCCCCGACATTGGTGGCCTTGGAATCGTCGTAGTAGGTGATGCCCTCAATCTCCGCCACCAGGGCCAGCCGATGCGGCAGCGGCGCAAAACCGGCCAGGCTTTTCCGGATGTCCGGTGGACTGCAGCCCATGGCCCGGGCCGCGAGAATCGCTGCCATGGCATTTTCGCTGTTCGGCGCCTGGGCAAGCGGGGTTCCCGCCAATTCGTACTCCTCGTTTTCCTTGCCTGCTGCATCCTTCGTGGCAAGGCAAACCTTGGTCCCGCTGAGATATGCTGCCACCCCGGTCGCTTCGCAGGAGCGGTACTGCCGGATTTCTCCCCGCAGCGGCCAGGGGCTTTTCCCCTTTGCCGCTTTGCCCAGCCATCCGGCAATGACCGGATCGTCCCCGTTGACCACCGCCACATCGCCGGGCTGCTGGTTTTTAAAGAGCGACATCTTGGAATCGACATAGGCCTCGTAGGAGGCATACCGATCCAGATGGTCCGGGGTGATGTTGAGCAGCACCCCCACCCGGGGCCGGAACTCCCCAGCGCTGTCCAACTGGAAGCTGCTCACCTCAAGAACCACCGCCTCACAATCCTGCGGCCCGGCGAGATAATCGGCCAGGGGGGTGCCGAGATTGCCGCCGACAAAGACCTTCTTGCCGCTGCCGGCAAGCAGATCGCCGATCAGGGTGGTCACCGTGCTTTTGCCGTTGGTGCCGGTCACCGCCACCAGCGCCCCTTTAAGAAAATCCTTGGCCAGGGCCAGCTCGCCCACCACCGGAATCCCTTTTTGGTGTGCCGCCGCAAGGGGTGCGATCCCCAGCGGTACGCCCGGACTTACCAGAATACAATGTGCCGAAGTTAAAAGCTCAGAGGTATGGCCGCCAGTTTCTACAAAAACTCTTTTCTCCTTCAGCCACCGAACCAAGTCTCCTTCAAGGTTCTCCTGACGGCCACCCTCTGAAACCGATATTTTTACGCCGAGCTTGAGCAGGAAACGCACCGCGGAAACACCGGACTTGCCAAGACCCACCACCACTACATGAGCCCCCGGCTGCAGTATTTCCTTGAGGTTCCTGGTCAACATTTCATTTCCCACCTGTTTTTCTAACGCAGCTTCAAGGTTGCCAGGGCGCTCAAGCCCAACACGATAGAGACGATCCAGAACCGGACCACCACCTTGGGCTCTGTCCACCCCTTCTTCTCAAAATGGTGATGGAACGGGGCCATGAGAAAGATCCTCTTGCCGCCGGTCATCTTGAAAAAACCCACCTGGAGGATGACCGAAAGCGCCTCCATGACAAAAACCCCGCCGACAATGGCCAGCAGCATTTCCTGCTTGATGATGATCGCCACCATGCCCAGGGCCGCGCCCAGGGCCAGAGAGCCCACATCGCCCATGAAGATCTGGGCCGGGTAGGCATTGAACCAGAGAAAACCGAGGCTGGCCCCCACCAAGGCGCCGCAGAAGACAGCGACCTCGCCGGCCCCCGGCACATAGGGAATCTGCAGATACGCCGCCAGCCCGGCATGCCCGGCCAGGTAAGAGAAGAGCAGATAGACACTGCTCGTCACCACCGTGGGGCCGGTGGCCAGGCCATCAAGGCCGTCGGTGAGATTCACGGCGTTGGAGGCGCCGACCACCACCAGGGTGGCGAAAACCACGTAAAAGGTGCCCAGGTCGGGCTGGATATTCTTCAAAAACGGGAAGCTCAGGTGCCCGTCAAAATTGGGGTTGTTGTAGATGAGCAAGCCGGCCACCAGGGCGCCGAGGATCTGCCAAAAGATCTTGCCCCGGGCGCTCAACCCCTTGCTGTTCTGCTTTTTTATCTTGCGGTAGTCGTCGTACGCGCCGATACCTCCAAACCAAAGGGTCACCCCGAGGATGATCCAGACAAAGGAGTTGGACAGATCGACCCAGAGCAGGGTGGTCACCGTCACGGCAAACAGGATGAGCATCCCCCCCATGGTGGGAACCCCCCGCTTGCTGAAATGGCTGGCCGGGCCGTCGTCCCGCACCACCTGGCCGATCTGGTTTTCCTGCATCATGCGGATGAATCGGTTGCCCACCAGGAGCAGGATAATAAACGCGGTCAGCGTGGCGCCGATGGCGCGGAAGGTGATATAGCGAAAAACATTCAGCGCGCTGAAGTAGGTATGGAGCGGATAGAGAAGATGATAGAGCATGGTGAATGTCCTTAGCCCTGCTTCTCAAGCAGATCGTGGGTGATTATCGTTTCCATCCGCATCCCGCGCGAGCCCTTGACCAGCACCCAGTCCCCCGACCGCAGGGCGCCGGCGGCGATATTCTCCCGGAGCCAGTTGCTGATCGCTTCCTTGTTGTTAAAAAACAGGGCCTTCTTCCTGCTCATCCCCGCTTTCCAGGCCTCGTTAACCAGAGCTTCGGCAAATTCCCCCACCACCAGCAGTCCGTCGAAGCCGAGCCGCGCCACCTCCCGGCCGATGGCCTGATGGGCCACCAGACTCTGCGCCCCCAGCTCCAGCATGTCGCCCAGAATGGCCACCTTTTTATGGCTGCGGTCCATGTGATGCAGGGTCTCCAGGGCGGCCAGCACGGAAGAGGGGTTGGCGTTGTAAGCGTCGTTCACCAGCCGGACCCCGCCGATAAGCTTCTGCACCTGGAGCCGGTTTGCAAAGGGGGCGAAGCTTTCCAGCCCGGCCACGATATCGGTAAACTTCACCCCTGCCGCATGGGCCATGCCCGCTGCCGCCAGACCGTTCTGGACATTGTGCGCCCCCAACCCCCGGATCTTCACCCG
>DASWIU010000177.1:0-2429 GCA_036397515.1 Desulfurivibrionaceae bacterium
CAACCGGGGCAAACAGCCGGTGCTGCCGCAGCGGCCCTGCCACATCACCTACACCAACCCCACCACCCATGCGATCATCCGGGCGGGCACCGACCGCTCCCCCATGTACACCGGGATTATCGAGGGGGTGGGGGCCAGGTATTGCCCCTCGGTGGAAGACAAGGTCATGCGCTTTCCGGAAAAGGAGCGCCACCAGATCTTTCTGGAGCCGGAAGGGCTGGACACCGTGGAGATCTACCCCAACGGCCTGCCCACCAGCCTGCCCATGGATGTGCAGACCGCCATGCTCCGCAGCATCAAGGGGCTGGAGAATGTCGCCATCATCCGGCCCGGCTATGCCATTGAATACGATTATGTCGATCCGCTGGAGCTGCATCCGTCTCTCGAAACCAAACGCATCAAGGGCCTCTTTCTGGCCGGGCAGATCAACGGCACCTCCGGCTACGAAGAGGCCGCGGCCCAAGGGCTGATCGCCGGGATCAACGCGGTCAAGTATGTGCGCGGGGAAGAGCCGCTGATCCTGGACCGCTCCCAGGCCTACACCGGGGTGTTGATCGACGATCTGGTCACCAAGGGCACCAAGGAACCGTACCGGCTCTTTACCTCCAGGGCGGAATACCGGCTGCTCTTGCGGGAAGACAACGCCGACCTGCGGCTGGGGGAGATCGGCCGGGACTTGGGGTTGGTGGCGGACGACACCTACCGCCTGTTTCAGGCCAAGAAACAGGCCATTGAGGAGACCCTGGCCCTGTTCAACACCACCCAGATCCGGCCCAAGCAGGAACTCAACGACCGTTTGGTCGCCCTGGGCAGCGCCACCCTCAAAACCGTGGTGAGCGCAGCCGATCTTCTGCGCCGGCCGGAAATGGACCTTGCCACCGTGGCTCAACTCCTCGGCCTCACCTTGCCCCGGCCCGAGGAAGAGGTGACCCGGGAGGTCGAACTGGCCATCAAATACCAGGGCTATATCGAGCGGCAAAGCGAGCAGGTGGACCGCTTCCGCCGCATGGAATCGGTGCTCCTGCCCGACGACCTGCCCTACCAGACCATGTCCGGCTTTTCCCGGGAGGTGGTGGAAAAGCTCGCCAGGATCCAGCCCCGAACCCTGGGCCAGGCCGCGCGCATCTCCGGGATCACCCCGGCCGCCATCTCCATCCTCCAGGTGTATCTGAAAAAGGAGAATTTAATTTGACGAGGATTGACCCTTGGCTCCGGCGGATCAGCGGGGCCATGAAATTCAGTCTCAGCTTCAAATTCATCACCGGCTGCAGCCTTACCCTGCTGGTCACCCTCGGCGCCACCTTCTACGTTTTCAACGAACGCCAGGAGCAGCTCATCCTCCGCCAGGCGGAAAACGAGGCCCGGGCGGTTTTTCGCCAGATCGTCCTCATGCGCCGGTGGATCGCCGACCACGGCGGGGTCTTCGTGGAAAAGCTGCCCCGCTCCCAGCCCTCCCCCTACCTTGCCGACCCCGAGATCCTCGACCGCCAGGGCCGCCGCTACACCAAGGAAACCCCGGCCATGGTCACCAAGGAGCTGGCCAGGTACTCCCGGGAGGAGGGGTTGTTCTGGTTCCACATCACCAGCCTCAAACTGACCAACCCGGAGAATGCGCCCGACCCCTTCGAACGGAAAGCCCTGCTCGCCTTTGAGCGGGAAGGCCTGAGGGAACTCGTCTCCGTCGAGACCATCGACAACCAGGCCTACCTCCGCTACATCTCCCCCCTCTACGTCGAGGAGGCCTGCCTGAAATGCCACCGGGAGCAGGGCTACGAACTGGGCGATGTTCGCGGCGCCATCAGCGTTTCCCTGCCCATGGACAAGACCTTTGCCGAGGCGGCCCGGAACCGGCACCGGATGTTCGCCTCCATGCTTCTGGTGGTGGGCGCCCTGAGCGCGGCGATGATATTCATGATGCGGCACCTGGTGCTGGCGCCGATGAAACGGCTCTCCACCTCCATCCAGGGATTTTCCCAGGGCCGTTACGAGGCCGGGACGATCCTGGCCACCGGGGATGAATTCGAGGATCTCTCCCGCGCCTTTGCCGAGATGGCGGACAAGCTCACCGGCTACCACGACGACCTCCAGAACCGAATCCGGGAGGCGACCGGGGATCTTGCCGAAACCAACCAGAAGCTCATGGAGACCAACCGGCTGCTTTCCGCGGCCAGCGAGCGCAAATCAGACTTCGTCGCCCGCGCCTCCCACGAACTGCGGACCCCGCTGACCTCCATCAAGGGGTCCATGGAATACATCACCGCCCGGCTGGCCCTGCTTCCTCCCCAGGAGGCCGGCAACTGCCCGCAGGACGAGCTCCACGACTTTTTCCAGCTCATCAACAAAAACACCGACCGGCTGATCCGCATGGTCAACACCATGCTCGACATCGAACGGATCGAGATGGGGGCAGCCACGGCCCTGCACTACGC
>DASWIU010000178.1:0-2369 GCA_036397515.1 Desulfurivibrionaceae bacterium
CGGCTACCGGGTGACCCTCACCGATTACGAGCCCCACATCCTCGATTTTCAACGGGTCAGCGCTGCGGCCACCGGGCTCAAAGGGGTGGAATGCCGTCTGCTCGATTGGCTGAAACCTCCTACCCTGCCGCGCTTCGACACCCTCATCGGGGCGGAGATTCTCTTTCGGGAAGAATTTTTCGCCCCCCTGCTGAACATCTTCCGGGCCCTGCTGGCGGACCAGGGTGTCATCTACCTGGCCCACGATGCCCGCCGCAAAAGCCTGCCCAAGTTTCTCCGGTTGGCGGAAAAGGAATACGAAATCGCGACCAACGCCCGCAAGATGCGCAGCAACGACAAGGAGCTGACCATCATCGTCAACCGGCTCACCCGCCGGAATTGAGATGATAATTAGCCACGAAATCCACGAAAGGACACGAAAATAGCGCTTCATTGTGCCGGTACTCCCGCAACAGGGGAGGAGCTTTGCTGTTGTGTTTGCCTCGGCTTGAATTGCTACAAAAAAACAAGAAATTTCGTGTCCTTTCGTGGATTTCGTGGCAAAAAATCTTTCACTATTAAACACGCAATGCGCTATCAAGATATCGACTGGGACACCATGTGGCGGGAGTCCAGAGCCCACAAGTCCTGGAAAAAAAAGAAAAGCAGCGACTGGGACCAGCGGGCCGCCTCCTTTGCCGAGCGCAACCTCGACTCGCCCTTTGCCGCGCAATTCATGGCCCATCTCCGGACCGAACCGGAGTGGAGTGTGCTCGACGTGGGCTGCGGTCCCGGCACCCTGGCCATTCCCTTGGCAGGCCGGGTGCGCCAAGTAACGGCCCTGGACTATTCCGCCGCCATGCTGGCCGAGTTGAGCAAGCGGGCCCGCGCCGCGAATCTCAAGAACATCACCACGATCCAGGCCTCGTGGGACGATGACTGGCAGGCCTTGAAAATTCCCCGCCACGAGGTGGCCATCGCCTCCCGTTCCCTGTCCGTGGACGATCTGCAGGGGGCGTTGCGCAAACTGAACGCCTGGGCCAGCAAGGCGGTCTATGTGGTGGACCGGGTCGGGGCCGGGCCCTTTGACCCGGACCTCTTTGCCGCCATCGGCCGCGCTTTTGAGCCCGGCCCGGATTACATCTTCACGCTCAACATCCTCTACTCCCTCGGTATCCACGCCCAGGTCGATTTCCTCAGCCTGGAGAGCAACAAAACCTACAGCTCGCGGGAAGAAGCCCTGCAATCCTACCGCTGGATGGTGGACGATCTCACCGCCGCGGAAGAGGAGCGGCTGGCCGCCTATGTGGCTGCGCGTTTGAGCCAACTCGACGAAAAAACCTGGCAACTCACCAGGCAAACCCCGCCTTGCTGGGCTCTCCTCTCGTGGCGCCCGAATTGAGAAAAGGCTGATTTGCATCTTCCCGGCAACCCCGCTATAATACGATCCTTTTCCCAGGTCGGCCCCAGGCCGTTCCTGAGCAAACCCTAAAAGACCAGCAACCATGCCAAACTCTTATCAATACGACGTCATCGTCATCGGCGCGGGCCATGCCGGCTGCGAAGCCGCTCTGGCCTCCGCCCGGATGGGCTGCCGCACCGCAGTGCTGGTGGTCAACGTTGACACCATCGGCGCCATGAGCTGCAACCCGGCCATCGGCGGCTTGGCCAAGGGACATCTGGTCAAGGAGATCGACGCTCTCGGCGGGGAGATGGCGAAAAACATCGACGCCACCGGCATCCAGTTCCGCCGCCTCAACACCCGCAAAGGCCCGGCGGTTTGGTCTTCCCGGGCTCAGGCCGACCGGCTCCTCTACCGGCTGCGGATGAAGGCGGTGTTGGAGCAGCAGGAAAATCTCCATATCCGGCAAGGGATTGCCGACCGTCTGCTCATAAAAAACGGGGAGATCGGGGGGGTGGTCACCTCTCTCGAAGAGGAGATCACCGCCCGGGCAGTGGTCATCGTCACCGGCACCTTCTTAAACGGCCTGATCCACATCGGCCTGAAAAATTTCCCGGCCGGCCGCCTGGGCGACGTGCCTTCGCTTCAGCTCCCCCTGCACCTCAAGGAGCTGGGCTTTGCCATGGGCAGGATGAAGACCGGCACCACCCCGCGTCTGGATGGTACCACCATCAATTACACGGACCTCGAAGCCCAGTACAGCGACGAGCCGCCCAACCTCTTTTCCTTTTCCAACCGGGGCAAACAGCCGGTGCTGCCGCAGCGGCCCTGCCACATCACCTACACCAACCCCACCACCCATGCGATCATCCGGGCGGGCACCGACCGCTCCCCCATGTACACCGGGATCATCGAGGGGGTGGGAGCCCGCTACTGCCCCTCGGTGGAAGACAAGGTCATGCGCTTCCCGGAAAAGGAGCGCCACCAG
>DASWIU010000179.1:0-8021 GCA_036397515.1 Desulfurivibrionaceae bacterium
GCAGTCTGTTTTTTTTACCGAAAATTATGAGGAGTTGGAATGTCAAATTATCTCTTTACCTCGGAGTCTGTTTCAGAAGGCCATCCGGACAAGGTTGCCGACCAGATCTCGGATGCGATCCTTGACGCCATCCTGACCCAGGACAAGCACGCCAGGGTCGGTTGCGAAACCCTGGTCACCACCGGCATGGCTATAATCGCCGGCGAGATCACCACCTCGGCCTGGGTGGATATGCCCCAGGTGGTGCGGGAGACCGTGCGGGAGATCGGCTACAACTCCTCGGAGATGGGGTTTGACTGGCAATCCTGCGCCGTGCTCACCAGCATTGACAAGCAGTCCGCCGATATCGCCCAGGGCGTCAACGAAGGTTCCGGGATTGACCTGGATCAAGGCGCCGGCGATCAGGGGTTGATGTTCGGCTTTGCCTGCGACCAAACCAAGGTGCTGATGCCTATGCCCATCACCTATGCCCACCGGCTCGTGAAGCGGCAGGCCGAGGTGCGCAAGGCAGGGATTCTGCCCTGGCTGCGCCCTGATGCCAAGAGCCAGGTCACCATTGAATATGAAGACAAGAAGCCCAAGCGGGTCGAGGCCATTGTTCTTTCCACCCAGCACTCCCCGGATGTTGACTACGAGGATCTCAAGGAAGGAGTGATGGAGGAGATCATCAAGAAAATAATTCCGGCCGAGATGGTGGACAGCAACACCAAGTACTTCATCAATCCCACCGGCCGTTTTGTTATCGGCGGTCCGGTCGGCGACTGCGGCGTGACCGGTCGCAAGATCATTGTTGATACATACGGCGGCATGGGCTCCCACGGCGGCGGTGCTTTTTCCGGCAAGGACCCTTCCAAGGTTGATCGCTCCTCCTCTTACATGGGCCGCTATGTGGCCAAGAATCTGGTGGCCGCCGGGATCGCCACCGAGATCGAGGTGCAGATCGCCTATGCCATCGGTATTTCCAAGCCGGTTTCCATCAACGTCAACTCATTCGGCACCGGCAAGATCAGCGATGAGCGGATTAAGGCGCTCATTGACGCGCATTTTGACCTGCGGCCCAAGGCGATCATCCAGCATCTCAATCTGCTTCGGCCGATCTACAAAAAGACCGCCGCCTACGGCCACTTTGGCCGGGAGCGGGAAGAGTTCACCTGGGAGCGCACCGACAAGGCCGAGGCCTTGAAGGATGCCGCCGGAATCAAATGTAAATAATCACGACCCATCCCGCGTCAAAGCGCACTCAGGAGAAACAACGATGAAGGCACCAGCAAAAAAAGCTCCAGCAAAAAAGGCTCCGGCAAAAAAACAGGTTGATTTCAAGGTTGCGGATATGGGTCTGGCCGCTTGGGGCCGCATGGAAATCAAGATCGCGGAAACCGAGATGCCCGGCCTCATGGCCCTGCGCGAGGAGTTCGGCAAGAAGAAGCCCCTCAAGGGCGCACGGATCTCCGGCTCCCTGCACATGACCATCCAGACCGCGGTGCTGATCGAGACCCTGGTTGCCTTGGGCGCCGAGGTGCGTTGGGCTTCCTGCAACATCTTTTCCACCCAGGACCATGCCGCCGCAGCCATTGCCGCGGCAGGCATCCCGGTCTATGCCTGGAAAGGGGAAACCATCGAGGAATACTGGTGGTGCACGGAAAAGGCCCTGACCTGGCCGGACGGCAACCCGCCCAACATGATTCTCGATGACGGCGGCGACGCCACCCTGCTGGTGCACAAGGGTGCTGAGTTCGAGAAGGGTGGCAAGGTGCCTGTAGCCAAGAAGAGCGACAACGAGGAATGGCAGGCCGTGCTGGCCGTGCTCAAGCAGGATTTTGCCGCGGACAAGAAGAAATGGACCAATGCGGCCAAGGCCATCCGCGGGGTGACCGAGGAAACCACCACCGGGGTGCATCGCCTCTACCAGATGGAGAAGGCAGGCGGGCTGTTGTTCCCGGCCATGAACGTCAACGACTCGGTGACCAAGTCCAAGTTCGACAACCTCTACGGCTGCCGCGAATCGTTGATGGACGGGATCAAGCGCGCCACCGACGTGATGGTGGCCGGCAAACTCGCGGTGATCTTGGGCTACGGCGATGTGGGCAAGGGCTGCGCCCAGGCCTTCCGCGGCTTGGGGGCCCAGGTCTGGGTAACGGAGATCGACCCGATCTGTGCGCTTCAGGCGGCCATGGAAGGCTACCGGGTGATGACCATGGACGAAGCGGCAGCCCATGGCGATATCTTCGTCACCGCCACCGGCAACGAGAAGGTCATCAACCACGCCCACATGAAGGCCATGAAGGACGAGGCCATTGTCTGCAATATCGGCCATTTCGATTCCGAGATCGACGTCGCTTCCCTGCGCAAGTACAAATGGGAGAACATCAAGCCCCAGGTCGATCACATCGTTTTCCCCGGCGGCAAGAAGATCACCCTGCTGGCCGAAGGCCGTCTGGTGAACCTGGGCTGCGCCACCGGCCACCCCAGCTTCGTGATGTCCGCCTCCTTCACCAATCAGGTCCTGGCCCAGATCGAGTTGTTCGCCAACGCCAAGAAGTACCAGAAAAAGGTCTACGTGCTGCCCAAGGTGCTGGACGAGAAGGTGGCCCGCCTCCATCTCAAGAAGCTCGGCGTGCATCTCACCGAGTTGTCCAAGGTCCAGGCCGCCTATATCGACGTGCCGGTGGGCGGGCCCTACAAGGCAGACCATTACCGTTATTGATTTGTAACTGTCCCGCAGCACCGCATCTGCTTTGTCATAGCCCTGCTCGCATAGCGGGGCTATAGCTCGCAGGCCTATTCCGCGCATCTGCGGCACTGCTGAACAGTTGCATTTTTATTGTTGAAAACAGGATGTGTGACAGGGGTGCCGGGTTTCCGGCGCCCTTTTTTTTATCTGATTGCAAAACAATCTCAGTCAACTCCTGTGACTTCACGGCGGTCAAAATCCCATTGGCACGCCGCCGAGCACCGGAGAGGCTGCCGAAAAGGGATTTGCACTGTTTGAGCGTAGCGAGTTTGCAAAGCCCCGGCAGCATCGAGGAGCACAGGGCATCCCGCCTTCGGCGGGACAAGGGGCACGGGGGCCCTTTCTTTGGTTCGTTTCTTTGGGCAAGCAAAGAAATGAACAGAAGGGCAACCGGTCATGGCGCGGCTGCTTCAGCAGATACCGTCGCCGATTCCGGCGTCCACTTCCCGTGAAAACCACCACAAATTGACAGGTTACGCACAGTATAATTTCTCTTGACCCGGGGAGCCACTATAGGTCTACAATTAATAGAGATCAACTGGCCAACGTCGGGCGAGGCCCGCGGATGGCCGAATTTTTCCGGGCACCGCCGGGGCGGAAAGGAGCGGATTCCTGATGTATTACACCGCGCTGAAAATGTTGATGGGCGACCGCAGCAAGTACTTCGGCATGGTGATGGGGCTCACCTTCGCTTCCTTCATCATGACCCAGCAGCCCGCGATCTTCACCGGGCTCATGGCGCGGACCTTCAGTTTCATCACCGATCTCGGCCAGCCCGACATCTGGGTCATGGACCCCAAGGTGCAATTCATCGACGACATCAAGCCGATGCAGGACACCCAGCTCTACCGGGTGCGCGGCGTCGAGGGCGTGGAGTGGGCGGTGCCGTTGTACAAGGGGCTGCTCAAGGCGCGCCTGGAGAACGGCAATTTCCAAACCTGTATCGTGGTCGGCCTCGACGATGCCACCCTGATCGGCGGCCCGGCGGTGATGATCCAAGGAAGGCTGGAGGATTTGCGCCGCGCCGAGGGGGTGATCGTGGACACCGATGGGGCGCGGACCAAGCTGGCCAAGGCCCCCGCCACCCCAGGCGGCAGGCCGGTGCCGCTTAAGGTCGGCGATGTGCTGGAATTGAACGACCGCCGCGCCACGGTGGTCGGGATCGCCAAGGTGACCCGCACCTTCCAGTCGCAGCCGGTAATCTACACCACGTATACCCGCGCCATCGGCTTTGCCCCGCGCGAGCGCAAGCTGCTCTCCTTCGTGCTGGTCAAGGCCAGGACCGGGGAAGACCCGCAGGCGCTGAGCGCGCGCATCCGCAGCGCCACCGGCCTGGCCGCCTACACCCGCGACGAATTCAAGCTCCTGACCGTGCAGTACTTCATGAAAAATACCGGGATTCCCATCAATTTCGGCATGGCGGTGCTGCTCGGCTTCATCATCGGCGCGGCGGTGGCCGGCCAGACCTTCTACAATTTCACCCTCGACAACCTGCGCCAGTTCGGGGTGCTCAAGGCGATGGGGACGGGCAACGGCATGTTGCTGCGCATGATTCTCCTGCAGGCCTCGGTCGTGGGCACCATCGGCTGGGGGCTGGGGGTCGGCGCGGCCGCGCTCTTCGGCTACGTGTTCCGGGACGGGGTGCTGGCCTTCAAGTTTCCCTGGCAGTTGCTGGTCATTTCCGGCGGGGCGGTGACCCTGATCTGCATCTTCGCCGCCCTGCTCAGCATCCTCAAGGTGATCAAGTTGGAACCGGCCATTGTCTTCAAAACCTGAGGCCTTCGACCATGGCCAATGAAATCCGAGAGGCGGAATTCTGTGCCGGCGAGGCCGAAAAGCTGGCGGTGCAGTGCCACGGCGTGATCAAGACCTACGGCACCGAGGAGGCCAGAATCATGGCCTTGCGCGGCATCGAGCTGGAAGTCCGGATGGGCGAGCTGATGATGCTGGTGGGGCCGTCCGGCTGCGGCAAGACCACGCTGATCTCGGTGATTGCCGGGATTCTGGACCAGGACGCGGGGATATGTTGCGTGTACGACCACGACATGTTGCGCATGTCGAGCCCGGAAAAAATCGGCTACCGGGCGCGCAATGTCGGCTTCGTCTTTCAGGCCTTCAACCTGTTGCCGGCCCTCACTGCCGCGGAAAACGTGGCAATGCCGCTGATCATCAACGGCATGAAGCGCAAGGAAGCGATCGACCGGGCCGGCGACATGCTGACCAGGGTCGGGCTGGGCAGCCGGCTCCGCGGTCTGCCCGCGGAGTTGTCGGGCGGCCAGCAGCAGCGCGTGGCCATCGCCCGGTCGTTGATCCATAGCCCGCGGCTGGTGGTGTGCGACGAACCCACCAGCTCGCTCGATCATGAAACAGGCCAGAATATTATGGAATTATTGCGCAACGTCGCCCTGGCCGAGGATCGCGCCCTGGTCATCGTCACCCACGACGCGCGGATCTTCCCGTTTGCGGACCGCATCGCCCGCATGGACGACGGGCGGATCGAGCGGGTGGTGAGTTCGCCGGCGGAATTGTCGATGTAATAAGCGGCCACAGGGTGGTGCAGATGCGCGGAAGAGGCCTGTCCGCCATACATTGGTATGCGGGCAGGCCGATGACAAAGCAGATGCGGTGCCCTGTGGTCGCTTATTTCTGGGTTATCTTTTCTGGTGCTTTACCCCGCGACCAGTACTTGTCGATGTAAGCCAAGCAAAAAAGGAAAAACAGACCATGCCCAAATATGCCCTGCCCCTCTTGGCTGCCGTCGGATTTCTGTTTGCCGTGTATCTGGTGATCAGCGGCGGCAAGGATGCGCCGGTATCGCAGCCCGTGGCGGAGCCGGCCCAGGCGCCGTTTAAAACCTATATCGCCGGAGCCGGCATCATCGAGGCGAGAAGCGACAACATCGCCATCGGCTCGTCGTTGCCGGGCGTGGTGGACAAGGTGCTGGTTACGGTGGGCGACAAGGTCGGGCCGGGCGAACCGCTGTTCCGTCTCGACCCGCGCGAGCTGACGGCGGAGCTTCAAGTGCGGCGGGCGGAGGAAGCCAAGGCGCGGGCCGGGGTGGCGGAGGCGGAAGCCGCGCTGACGGACGTGAAGGCCCTGCGCGACCGGGCCGAAGCGATCACCGACAAGCGGGCGATCAGTGTCGAGGAGCTGGATCGGCGCCGCAACGCGGTGGCCATCGCCAAGGCCAGGCTGGAAAGCGCCCGGGCCCAAGTGGCCTCGGCGCAGGCGGATATCCGGGTGGCGGAAACCAACCTGGATCGCTTGATTGTGCGCGCGCCGGTCAGCAGCGAGATCCTGCAGGTCAACGTCCGTCCGGGCGAGTATGCGGCAACCGGGGTATTGGCCAAACCGCTATTGCTGTTGGGCGACTTGGAGCGGCTGCATGTCCGGGTCGATATCGACGAAAACGATGCCTGGCGCTTCCGGCCCAACTCCCCGGCAATGGCGGCCCTGCGCGGCAACCGCGACTTCGCGGCGAAGCTGGTCTTTGTCCGGGTGGAGCCGTATGTGGTGCCGAAAAGGTCCCTGACCGGCGACAGCACCGAGCGGGTCGATACCCGGGTGCTTCAGGCGATTTACAGCTTTAGCCGGGCCGAGTTGCCGGCCTATGTCGGGCAGCAGATGGATGTCTTCATCGAGGCGCCCGGCGTGGCAACGGCATCCCCCGGTCCGGGTGCAGGGCAAATGGCGGGCACGGAAAAGAAGAACAACCGAACGGGAGGAGACAAGAAATGAGTATTCCTGAAAGAATCGGTCCGCAAGAGGC
This sequence comes from Desulfurivibrionaceae bacterium, assembly GCA_036397515.1. GTDB lineage: Bacteria > Desulfobacterota > Desulfobulbia > Desulfobulbales > Desulfurivibrionaceae > Thiovibrio. The sequence continues at coordinate 6,501 of DASWIU010000179.1, forward strand.
GTACAGCAAAGTCAGCGCGGGAGAGGCTCTTTTTGTCTGCGCCTATGACAGTGAAGAGAAGTTTGCCACTTCCAAACTGCAAGGGGCCATTTCCGTAACCGAGTTCCAATCCATGCTGCCAGCCCTTGCCAAAGAAAGCGAGATCATCTTCTACTGCGCCTGACCGCAGGAGGCAACCTCTGCCCGGGTGGCAGGAGAGTATGCGGAGAAGGGGTATGAGCGGGTGAAGATATTGGACGGCGGGGTAAACGGTTGGAAGGCGGCGGGTTACCCCTGAAGGGCGGACAATCCGGCAAAGGATGGTTCAGGGTCGCGCGGCCTCAAGCCATTGGGCAAAGGTCCGGCCCTCGACCTCCCGGGCGAACAGATCCTCAAGGAGCGGCTCGACAAGAGCGCTTTCGTCCGGGGCGATGAGGAAGCCGGGAAAGGGGGCGGTGGGTTCCCCATGGCCGTCGGCCTGCCCGGCGTGCATTCCTGCCAGCAGTTCCACCATGGTGCCCCAGTACCCGCCGCTATCCAGATGTTCGATGCATTGCAGCAGGGCGGTCGCCCCGGCGAGATACCCCGGCGGCATGTCCGCCACGCCGCTTGAGGCGCAGGGGTCCAGGGAGGCAAAAAGCCGGCAGCCAAAGGGCCGCACCGGGTAAATGGTGCAGCTCTCCGCCTTAAGAAACGGGCAGGGCCGCAGATCCCAATTTTCCGCCTCTTCCACGGATTCGCCCCTCAGATGGGCGGCGACAAAGGTGTTGGTGGTGCACTGGACCGTCCGGCCCTTCCCGTTCGCAATCGGCTGCCATGCGGCACCAGCCAGCTCGGACAACCGAGCCTCTTCGGCCAGAAAGGCCATGATCCCATGCCCTTCCAGGCTGGTCATGGTGACACTCCGGGTGCAGCAGGTGGCGCATCCCTTGCGGCAGGCAAAGGCGAAGGTCTCGGCCCACCGGGCAAAGGCGTCATGGAGCGTGGCCAGCAGCAGGTGCTGGGTCGGGCGAGGAATCATGGCAGCAAGGGCTCCCTTTGGCGAATCTTCATTTTTATTCCTGGGCCAGGGAGATATCCCCGGAGATGACGCAATGGATTTGGCTTTCGGCATCCCGGATATGGAGAAATCCCTCTTCGTCCGGACCCAGGGAGATGCCGGTGATGATTCTTCCTTGGGTGTTCACCCAGGAGACCTGCCGGCCGGCGTGGATATCCCGTTGCCGCCACTCGGCCAGGATGGCGGGAAAATCCCCCTGTTCCAAGCGGGCCACCGCGAGCTCCAGCTCGGCAAGAATGGCGGTGAGCAGAAGGCCCCGGTCGTAAAGATCGCCGGTTGCCGCCAGCAGCGAGGTGGCCTTGGTGTGCAGCTCCCCGGCAAAGGCCTCCATCGGGGTGTTCACATTGAGGCCGATGCCGATCACCACCGCGGTTTGCCCGGCTCCTGCCACGGCCTGGGTTTCGGTCAGAATCCCGCCGCACTTTTTGCCGTGCAGGAAAAGATCGTTGGGCCATTTCAGCCCCGGCCGGCACGGGGTATGG
>DASWIU010000180.1:0-1756 GCA_036397515.1 Desulfurivibrionaceae bacterium
GGAGAAAGATGGTCGGGGCGAGAGGATTCGAACCTCCGGCCTCCTGCTCCCAAGGCAGGCGCGCTAACCAGACTGCGCTACGCCCCGACGGACGATAATGGGAAGCTGCTTTATTAGCACTCTGCCCGTGGCCGGTCAAGAGAATTGTTTTTGAGCCCCCCGGCCGCCAGGCCGAAATAACAGCGCCGCTGAAGGCCTTGAAATAGTGGGCCCGGCATAGGGGGTCGCAACAAAGGGGCCGCGGTCATAGTTATTTCGTACCGACTCCTAAAAATGTTGACGCCCCGATGCGCACTTGCTATATTGCCCGCGTTCAGTTGAATATCGATCCTGGGTAGCTCAGTCGGTAGAGCAGGTGACTGTTAATCACCCTGTCGGGGGTTCGAATCCCTCCCCGGGAGCCAAAAAAAATTCAAGGCCGCCTTCATGCACCGAGGCGGCCTTTTTTTGCGCCTTTTTCCAGCGCCTCCTACTCTCCAAGACCAACCCAACCTCGCTCCCACCCGAAGAAATTTGACTTTTTCACGCCGCCCATTATTTAATGATACTATCGTTGCGACGCCCAAGGCAAAAACCCGGCGCATCCCTCAAAGGAGGACCCATGTTTGACTTCACCTTTCACAATCCGACCAAGATCATCTTCGGCGCAGGCAAGGAATCCCTGATCGGCGCGGAACTCAAGGCTGCCGGAATCAACCGGGTGCTCCTGGTGTATGGCCGCAACTCGGTGGTCACAAGCGGCCTACTCGACCGGGTCATGGCCAGCCTTGCGGAAAGCAACATCACCTGTACCCAGTTTGGCGGGGTGGTTTCCAACCCGCTGCTTTCCCACGCCAGGGAAGGCGTGACCCTGGCCAAACGGGACCAGGTCGAAGCGATCCTGGCCGTGGGCGGCGGTTCGGTGCTGGATGAGGCCAAGGCCACCGCCGTCGGCGCCCTGGCCGACGAGGATGTCTGGCAGTTCTTCACCGGCAAGGAGGTGGAGCGCGCCCTACCCGTCTTCACCATCCTGACCCTGGCTGCCACCGGCAGCGAGATGAACGGCAACTCGGTGGTCACCAATGCGGAGACCCAGCAGAAATATAACATCTCCTCGCCCCACGTCTACCCCAAGGTCTCCATCCTCAACCCGGAGCTGACCCATTCCGTGCCCCTCAATTACACGGCCTACGGCGCGGTGGACGCCATCGCCCACGTAATCGAGGGCTATTTCACCAAACAGCCCGGCACCCGTCTCCAGGACCGGCTGGTGGAAGGGATCATCAAAACGGTGATCGAAACCACCGATCTGATCATGGCCGAGCCCAGCCACGCCAAGGCCCGCGCCTCCTTCATGTGGACCGCCACCCTGGCCCTAAACGGCTTGACCCCGGCCGGGATCGGCGCATACAGCTTTCCCAATCACATGATCGAGCACGCCCTGAGCGCTATCTACAACATCCCGCACGGGGCCGGGCTCTCCATTGTGATGCCGGCCTGGATGAAATGGTACTTGCCGAAAAACCCCAGCCAGTTTGCGCGGTTCGCCAAGGAGATTTTCGGACTGGATTCCGGCGAGGCGGGGATTGAGGCGCTGGAGCAGTGGTTTGTCGCGATCAAGTCGCCGGTGCGGTTGCACGAGGTGGGGATTGCGGCCACCGACATTGAGGCCATCGCGGAAAACGCCGAAGGTCTTGCCCGGCAATGGGGGATCGGCGACCTCTACCCCAAGGAGACCATTGCCGAGATTCTGCGGCTGGCGGTGTAAACTAACATC
>DASWIU010000181.1:0-7825 GCA_036397515.1 Desulfurivibrionaceae bacterium
CGCGGAAAACGGTGGCGATCCCGGCACGGCCAGGCGCCTTGCCAAGCAGAATATCCTGGCCTTTGCCGGAACCACCCTGCCCATCCTCACCTCCTGCGCTTCCTGTTACAGCCAGTTACGCCGCTACCCGCAGCTTTTCGCCGATGACCAGAAATGGCGGGAAAAAGCAGAGGCGTTCGCCGACCGCCTCCTTGAATTTTCCACCTTCGTGGCCCAGGCCATGGCGGCCGAGCCGGATTTCCACTTTGCCGCTTTAGCCACGTCCTGCACCGTGTTCTACCACGACCCCTGCCACCTGCGGTTTCCGGCCGGAATCACCACCCCGGCCAGGGAGATCCTCCGCGCCATCCCCGGCTTGCGTCTGGCCGAACTTGCCAATGGCCCGCAATGCTGCGGCCAGGGGGGATTGTTTCATCTGGCCCAGCCGGAGCTGGCGGCAACAATCAGAAATCGCCTGCTCAACCAGTTGGCACAGGCAGCGCCCGATCTGGTGACCACCACCTGTTCCGGCTGCCTCATCCATATCCAGCAGGGGTTGGGCCATGGCCCGGCGCAACCCGAGGTCCGGCATCTGGCCATTCTCCTGGCAGAGCTTCTCTAGCAAAAACCCAGACTGAAAATTTCTTTATGAGTCCCCTGCTGGTCCTTGCGTAATTTTTCCGGGCATTATAATGTATCTCCCGGACAGGTGTTACATCTCAGACCGATTTGCCAAAGATGGACTGCGGCTGCTTTATTTTGCTTATTAATAAGCGCCGCAAAAAGAGAAAGACACCCTTCGACAGGCTCAGGGCGAACGGTAGCCATCTTAAAATCATTATAGTTTTTTCCGTTCATGCTGAGCCTGTCGAAGCACAATAAAACATTTTACAAGAGCCACAAAGCAGAGGAGATGCAACCAATGACTGTGACAACACGACGTTTCTTGAGCTGTTTGCCCATACTTTTCGTGACCATTCTTTTGGCGTTGCCTTGCCAGGCCGGAGTTGACTGGGAGATAAGCAACACCCTGAAAACCCCCGCCGCGCCCCTGGATGTTGCCGCCTCGCTGGACGGCAAATGGACCTTTGTCCTGGCCGAAGGCGGCAAGCTCCTGGTCTATTCCGACAAGGGCGCCTTGGAAGAAACCATTGCCGTTGACCCGGCCATGGACCACATCGCCTCCTCGGGCCTGCAGGCGGCCAACCTCCCGGACCGGGTCTATCTGAGCAGCGGTAAAAATAAAACCGTCCAGACTGTTACCCTGGATTTTTCCGTACCGATCAACATCCAGGGCGCCCCGTTTCTCGGGCCGGAAAACGCCCCGGTGGTCATTGTCGCGTTCAGCGATTTTGAATGCCCCTATTGCGGCACGGTGGGCGCCTTGTTTGAAGAGGCGCTGGCCAAACACCCCAAGGAGGTCAAGGTCGTTTTCAAGCAGTTCCCCCTGGCCATGCACAAGCAGGCCCAATCCGCCGCCCTTGCCTCCCTGGCCGCCCACCGCCAGGGCAAGTTCTGGCAGTACCATGATCTGCTGTTTGAAAACCAGAAAGCCCTTTCCGAGGCAAAATACCTGGAGCTGGCCAAGAAGCTCGGCCTGAATCTGGAAAGATTCAGCAAGGATTCCAAGGCGGTGGTCAACCAACAGGCCCTGCAACGCGACATTGCGGACGCCCAGCTTGCCGGGGTTCGGGGCACCCCGACCATCTTCGTCAATGGCCGCCGCCTGAAGGAACGCAACAGCAAGGATCTGCAGCAGATGATCAGCCAGGAGCTCGGCAAACACGGGAAAGGCGGAGCCGCCCGTTGAGCAAACACGACATCGCCCTGGCCGACAACAACACCGCCCTGCTGGTCTACGGCGACCTGAACAAGAACCTCAGGGTCATTGAGGAGGGCACCGGGGTCAGCATCCAGGTGCGGGGCAGCCAGCTCACGGTCAACGGACCCAAACACGAGGTGGAGCTGGCAGCCTCGGCCATCAATAAACTTGAGGAGCTGATCCGCGCGGGCTATCCGGTGTACCCCTCGGATGTCGCCTATGCCCTGCGGATCCTCCAGGCCTCGCCCAAGGCGAACCTCAAGGAAATCTTTCTCGACAAGGTGTACATCACCGCCGAGCAGAAGGTGATCTCGCCCAAGAGCATCAACCAGAAGCTCTACATCGACAGCATCCGGACCCACGACATTGTCTTCGGCATCGGCCCGGCAGGCACCGGCAAAACCTATCTTGCCGTGGCCATGGCGGTTTCCGCCTTTGTCACCAAGCAGGTCCGCTCCATCATCCTGGCCCGGCCCGCGGTGGAGGCGGGGGAACGGTTGGGCTTTCTCCCCGGCGACATGGCCCAGAAGGTCGATCCCTATCTGCGCCCCCTGCACGATGCCCTGAACGCCATGCTGGGGCGGGGCAAGGTCGCGGATCTGATCGAGGAAGGGTTCATCGAGATCGCGCCCCTGGCCTTCATGCGCGGCCGAACCCTGAGCAATGCCTTTGTCATTCTGGACGAGGCGCAGAACACCACGCACGAACAGATGAAGATGTTTCTGACCCGGCTGGGCTTCAACTCCCAGGCAGTGATCACTGGGGACATCACCCAGATCGACCTGCCGGACCGCAGGCAGTCGGGGCTCATCGAGGCCGCCCGAATCTTGAAGGACATCGAGGGGATCGCCTTCAACCACTTCTCCGAGGTGGACGTGGTCCGCCACCGGCTGGTGCAGGAGATCATCCGCGCCTACGCCGCGAAGGAAACCCTGCCGCCGCCCCGCCGGACAACCGCCAGGAAACGCTGAAAAGCCATGCCCGTACTCCTCACCAGCCAGACGGCCATGCCGCCGTCCATCAGCCTGCAACAGCTCCGGCAGCGGGCAGAACAGCTGCTCGCCCTCTGCGGCTGCGCGCGGAGCGAACTGAGCATTCTGCTCCTTGACGATCCCGGCATGGCGCAGCTCAACGAGCAGTACCGCAACAAGACAGGGCCGACCAACGTCCTGGCCTTTGCCATGCAGGAGGGAGGGGGAGCGCATCTGCCCGAGGAGCTCCTCGGCGATGTGATCATCTCCCTGGATACCGCGGCCCGCGAAGCCGTGACCGACGGGGTGACCCTGCATCAGCGGGTGACCATCCTCCTGATCCACGGGTTGCTGCACCTGCTGGGCCTTGATCACGAACGCTCCCACAGTGAGGCGCAAGCCATGGCCGAGCGGGAAAAAGGGCTTTTGAACCAATTGCTAACCGAAGAAAGGAGAGGAAAAATGGTCAGTCTCGCCATCAATGTCGATCATGTCGCCACCCTGCGTCAGGCCCGGGGCATTACCGAGCCGGACCCGGTTCTGGCCGCGTCCATCTGCGAGCTGGCCGGTGCCCAAGGAATAGTGGTCCATCTCCGGGAAGACCGCCGGCATATCCAGGACCGGGACGTGCGGCTGCTCCGGCAGACCGTAAAAACCAAACTCAATCTGGAGATGGGGGCCACCGAGGAGATCATCAAAATCGCCCTGGAGATCAAGCCGGACATGATCACCCTGGTCCCGGAAAAACGCAAGGAACTGACCACCGAAGGCGGGCTCAACGTGGCGGGACAAAAGAAAAAATTGCAGGAGGTCATCGCCCGCATGCGCAAGGCCAACATCCCGGTAAGCCTGTTCATCGACCCGGACACCCGGCAGATCAACGCGGCCCATGAGGTGGGGGCGACCTTTGTCGAGATCCACACCGGCCGCTACTGCGATGCCATTACGGAACAGGCGCGGGACCAGGAATTCGGACTCATCGCCACGGCGGCGGAAGAGGCCTACGAACTGGGGTTGCGGGTCAATGCCGGGCACGGCCTCAACTACCTCAATACCCGGCGGGTGGCCGCCTTGGGCACCATCGAGGAGCTGAGCATCGGCCATGCGGTCATAGCCAGGGCTATGCTGGTGGGGCTTGACCAGGCGGTGCGGGAGATGTTGGCCCTGCTGCCTGCAGGATAACAGGGAACCACGGGAACCGCATGGGGATCGCCGCCGACATCGTCATCATCGTGGTTGCCGCCCTGATCGGGGCGCTCATCGCCCAACGGCTCAAGCAGCCGCTGATCCTGGGCTACATCCTCGCCGGTGTCGTGGTGGGGCCGTACACCGGGGGGATCACCGTCGGCGGCATCCATGAAATCGAACTGCTGGCCGAGATCGGCGTAGCCCTGCTGCTCTTTGCCCTTGGCCTCGAATTTTCCCTCAGCGAACTCAAACCGGTCCGCAACATCGCCCTGTTCGGCACCCCTGTCCAGATCCTGCTCAGCATCGCCTTCGGTTTTACCCTTGCCAGATATTTCGGCTACCCTCCGGCCCAGGCCCTCTGGTTCGGCGCCCTGATCTCCCTGTCCAGCACCATGGTGACCCTCAAGACCCTGACCGGCAGAGGGCTCATGGGCACCCTCTCCAGCCGGGTGATGATCGGCATCCTCATCGTCCAGGACCTGGCCGTGATCCCGATGATGATCATCCTGCCGCAGCTGGGCAATCCCGAGGCAGGGCTGCCCCTGCTGGCCGTGGCGGTGGGCAAGTCCATAGTCTTCCTCGCGGTGATGCTCTATCTGGGCACGAAAATCCTCCCCTGGCTGCTGGCCACGGTGGCCCAATGGAACTCCAGGGAACTCTTCATCCTCTCCACCACGGCCATCGGCCTGGGCATCGGCTACGCCACCCATCTCTTCGGCCTCTCCTTCGCCTTCGGCGCCTTTGTCGCCGGCATGGTGCTCAGCGAGTCCGATTACGGCCATCAGGCCTTGAGCGATATCATTCCCCTCAGGGACATCTTCGGCCTGCTGTTTTTCACCTCGGTGGGCATGCTCCTTGATCCGGCCTTTCTCTTTGCCCACTGGGACCGGATTCTTTTCCTGCTGCTGGCGATCGGGCTTGCCAAGGGGATACTCTTCTTTATCCTGGCCCGGCTCTTCGGCTATGGCAACATCGTGCCCCTGGCTGTGGGATTCGGCCTCTTCCAGGTGGGCGAGTTCTCCTTTGTCCTGGCCAGGGTCGGCCTTGAGGCACAGGCCATTGACCAGGACCTCTATTCCCTGGTGCTGGCCGTGTCGGTGCTCAGCATGGTGGCCACCCCCCTTGCCGCGGCCCTGGCAACGCCCCTGTATGCCTTAAAAAGGCGCTTCTCCCGCCCCGAACCGCTGCAGACGGAAAATCTCCCCGATCACGGACTCGCGGACCATGTGGTCATCGCCGGCGGCGGCAGGGTCGGACAGCATATCGCCCGGATCCTGAGCGAACTCTCCGTGCCCTGTGTCCTTGTCGAGTTGAACCATCAACGGATGCTGGAATGCAAGGGGGCCAATTTCCCGGTGATATTCGGCGACATGAGCCAACCCACGGCAATCGAGGCCTCGCACGTAGCCGCAGCCAAACTTCTCCTGATCACCACGCCCTCGGTGGTGGTCAGTCAGGCCATCGTCCGCCAGGCCCACCGGTTGAATCCCGACCTGCATATCGTGGCCAGGGCCGAGGGGGTGGCGCAGACAAAACAATTGTACGAAAACGGGGTCTATATGGTGGTGCTGCCGGAGATGGAAGCCGGGCTCGAGATCGCGAGGCAGGCCCTGCTGCATCTGGAGATCCCCGTGCCGGTTATCCAGCAATACACCGACGAGATCCGGCAGCAGATGTACACGCCGATGTATTCCCAGCAGAACTACCACCTCCTGACCAGACTGAACACCATCAAGAATCTGCTGGAGATCTCCTGGGTGGAGATAGGCCCTGGAAGCCCTATCATCGGGGCAAGCATCAAAAGGTTGGCGATCCGCACCAAGACGGGCGCTTCGGTGGTGGGGGTGATGCACGGAAAAGAATTTCACTCCAACCCCAAAGCGGAGTATTGTTTTACCGAGGGAGACCTGATCGCGGTGGTAGGGAATAAGCAGGAAAGGCTCGCGTTCAAAAAGATGGCGGAGGCTGGCAAAAAACAGCTCCCGCTCAATACTGGCATGGAGAAAAAATTATGAAAAAGACCCGCTGTCTGTCCGGTTTGGCCCTATTTGCTCTTTTGCTTCTCTCCCCCATGACCGCCCATGCCGACGCGGCGATCATGGATCTCTCCCTGGGCCAAACCGTATATGTACCCGCCTACTCTCATATCTATATCGGAAACAGGGAGCGTCCCTTCTTGCTGACCGTTACCCTGAGCATCAGGAATACCGATGCCAAGCACCCGGTCACCATAACCGCCGCGGACTATTACGATACCGAGGGAAAACGCATCAGGCAATATCTGGACAAGCCCGTCACCCTCGGACCTTGGGAATCGATCCGCTATGTCGTGCCGCAGAGAGACAAGAGCGGCGGCTCCGGAGCCAACTTCGTGGTCGAATGGAACTCGAAAAAGCCGGTGAATCAGGTGCTCGTCGAAACCATCATGATCGGGGCGGAATCGCAGCAGGGGATATCCTTCACCTCCCGCGGCCAGGCAATCAGCACCGCCAATTGACCCTGCCGCCGCAAAAGCCGGCGCACAGGAATAACCGACGCCGGGGTAAGGCGACCAAGGGACGCTAATTCCCCAGGCAGTAAGCGATTACAGGGTGCGGCAGATGCGCGACAGAGGCTTGAGAGCTATACATTAGTATGCGCACAGGCCGATAACAAAGCAGATATCGTGCCCTGTAATCGCTTACTCAGGCAGGCATGGCCTCCCGCTCATCTCGGCTCATCTTTCGCACCAGGATTTGGTGGCTGACCTTGTCGAAATAGATAACCGACTGCTCTTCCTCAAGGGTGATGGTCCGGACCAGACTGCCGATCTTTACCACCACCCCGGGGAAGAGGTGGCCATAGACATACACCACCTCGTTCACCATCTGCTCAAGCTCCAGCTCCAGGGCCTGGTTTTCCTCGGTCAGGAGATTGACCTTTTCCATGGCCTTGGGCATGAAGACCCTGCACTTGGCCAGCAGGGTGGCTTTGTCCTCGGGGAATTTTCCAGCCAGCTCCTTCTTGATCTTCTCCAGGGCGCTGATGTTCTTGATCACCTCGTTGAGCCGGTCCGACCACAGGCCGAGATCCTCGTCGATCTTCTGCTTCTTCAGTTGCAGGGAAGGAACCAGGCCGACACAGATCTCCGTTATCACCTCGGCGTCACAGCCCAACTCCTTGACATGCACGGAGCCGGCGGCAACAATCTTGCCGCCGATGATGGTGCCGTTCCCCTGGGTGGCGATCACATCCTTGCCGACACTGGCGTGCGCCTGCAGGAGCACGTCGTTGACCCGGAGATAGCCTGCCGTTTCGAGCTTGGGGCCGTTTTCCACGAAATCGACGGTGATGTCGCCCTTGGCCCGCAGTTTCGCCTCCTCGCCGACAACCCCGCCCATCACGACCAAGGAGCCCCCGGCCATGACCGCGGAGTTGTTGATCCCCTGCCCGATCTTGATATCGCCCCGGCATTTGACGCTGAATCCGGGAAGAACCTCCCCGCTGATCACCAGATTGGCGCCGCCAAAGACGATGTTGCCCACCTTCATATCCACGTCGCCGGTAACGGAATGCTCGCCAAAGACCGTGGGCTTGCCCTCGGCCATGACGAACTTGCCGTCCAGCGCGGCAAAGATCTTGGTCTCGTCGGGCGAGAGGGCGACCCCTTTGCCGTACTTGAGCTTGCTGTCTTTCCCCGGCTTGGCCGGAATATCGACCCCGAAGATATCCCGGCCGGCCTTGCCCGAACTGGGCGCGACTTTCTCCAGCAGCAGTCGGTCCTTGGCAACATTGACGATGCTGCCGAGTTCCCGGTAATCCACCTGATCCTTATCCGGGTCGCTCCGTTGCGGGCCGGGGATAACGGGTTTGACATGCATTTTCA
>DASWIU010000182.1:0-4642 GCA_036397515.1 Desulfurivibrionaceae bacterium
GGGCGGCAACATCTTGGGCGGGTTGATCTTCGGACTGGGCTGGGGGCTGCTCGGTTACTGCCCCGGCACCTCCGCCGGGGCGCTGGGCGAAGGCCGCTGGGATGCAATCTGGGGTATTGTCGGGATGCTGCTTGGCGCGGCGCTCTATGCCGAATCCTATCCGCTGATCAAACAAACGGTGCTCACCTGGGGGGATTTCGGCAAGATCACCATCCCCCAGCTCCTCGGCATCAATCACTGGCCGGTGATTGCTGTCTTTATCGCAGGGGGCATCCTGGTGCTGCGTTGGTTTGAGAAGAAAGGGTTGTAAGCGGTGCTGTCGCTAGCGCAGGCTGGAGAGGAGGGTCTTTAGCTCTTCATACAGGGGAGTGGCCATCAGCCTGAGGCGGGCCAGGGCGTTGGGGAGGGTGCGGCCGATCCTGGCCGGAGCGGGCGGCCCTTTTTCCAGCCGGTCGGCCCGGGCTCCCGGGGCCGGGTGGCTGGCTAGAAAAGAGTGATCGTTGCCCAGGGCGGCCAGCTTCCGCAGGGCCGAGATCGCGGGCCCCGAGCCAGATCCCTGGCGCTCCAGAAAGGCGGCGCCGTAGTCATCCGCCTCCCGTTCCTCCTGTTGGGAGAACTGGGCGTTCACCAGCATTTCCGTAAAACCCCCGAGCTGGGAAGCGGCGAGGGCGCCAACCGTGTTGGCCTGCGAGGCGATGCCTTTGCGCAGGGCGCCGGCCGCATAGGCAAGCTGCAGTTTTTTGCGGATATGGTTCCGCACCACATGGCCCATCTCGTGGCCGAGGACAAAGCGCAGCTCCCCATCGTCCATCAGGTCCATAAGGCCGCTGTAGATGCGGATGGTCCCGTCCGCCATGGCAAAGGCGTTGATCTCCGGGGAAAGGTAGACCTTGCAGGTGAAGCGGAAACCGTCCGCCTCAAGATCTTGGCCAATAAGACGCGCCAGCCTGCGGGCATGGCTGGAGTCCGGCTCGGCCAGCCGGTTTTTGCTGTCGCTCTGGCGGGCTGCCTGCTGGGCAAGCTGCCGCACCTCCCGGTCGGAGAGGGTGGCGGCCTGCACCGCCTCCAGGCCTGCTTCCGCGGCCAGCTGCAGATTGGTGTCCTCGCAGCCGGAGAGTGCCAGCAGGCAGAAAACAAGAAGAGAGGCGCGATAGAGCATGGGCGGGTTGGGTGTCCGGGTGGGCAATCAGCTGTCCTGATTGCCCAGCTTGCTGTGGCGGATCGAATAGGCGAAATAGACCACGACCCCGATGGCCAGCCAGACCGCGAAACGCACCCAGGTAACCCAGGGCAAAAAGGCCATGAGCCCCGCGCAGGAGAAGGCGCCGAGCAGGGGGAATACCGGGTTGAGCGGGTTTTTGAAGGGCCGATGCAGATCCGGCTGCTTGATGCGCAGGGCGACCACCCCCAGGCAGACCAGGACAAAGGCGGCCAGGGTGCCGATGTTGACCAGCTCGGCCAGCTCGCCCAAGGGGATGAAGCCGGCGATCAGGGCGATGATCAGGCCGCAGAGTCCGATGACCCGGACGGGGGTCTTGGTTTTGGGGTGAACCTCCGCGAAAAACGGCGGCAACAAGCCGTCCCGGGACATGGCGAAGAAGACCCTGGTCAGCCCGTAATAGAGGACGAGCATCACCGTGGTCAGTCCGGCGATGACCCCGGTGGCCACCAGGGCCGAGGCCCAATTGATCCCGAGCAGCTGAAGGGAGTGGGCCACGGGCGAGGGCACGTTGAGCTCGGTGTAGGGCACAATCCCGGTGAGCAGCCCGGCGACCGCGATATAGATGACGGTGCAGAAGACCAGGGAAAAGATGATGCCGAAGGGCACGTCGCGCTGCGGATTTTTTGCCTCCTCGGCGGCGGTGGAAACCGCGTCGAAGCCCACGTAGGCGAAGAAGACCATGGCCGCCCCGGCCAGCACCCCGACGGGTTTACCCTCCGGGCTCTGGCTGCTCCAGCCAAAGGGCATGAACGGGCTCCAGTTTTCCGGATTGACGTGAAACACAGCCACCCCGATGAAGACCGAGATGGTCAGCAGCTTGACAAAAACCATGACCATGTTGGTGCGGGCGCTCTCCCGCATGCCCAGCATGAGCAGGACCATGAGGATCAGGATGATGCCCGCCGCAGGCAGGTTGATGATCCCGCCCAGGGAGGGGGCCTTGGTCAGGGGTTCCGGCAGGGCGAGGCCCACGGCAATGAGGGCGTTGTTGAAGTAGCCGGCCCAGCCGTTGGCCACGGCGGCGGTGGCCACCCCGTATTCGAGGATCAGGTCCCAGCCGATGATCCAGGCGACCAGCTCGCCGAAGGCTGCGTAACTGTACCCGTAGGCGCTGCCACAGCCGCCCACCGCGGAGGCGAGTTCGGCATAGGCCAGGGCCGCGAAGGCGCAGGCGATGCCGGCGATGACAAAGGAGAGCACCACCGCGGGCCCGGCTTGGGTGGCGGCGGCGATACCGGTGAGCACGAAGATTCCGGTGCCGATGATCGCCCCGATCCCGAGCAGGGTGAGATCAAAGGCGGTGAGGCATTTGTGGAGGCCGGTATGGTCGAAATCATCCGGGGTGGTGGTCTTGGTGCGGAAAATTTTCATGGCCTTCCTTTCGTGCCTGGCCGCAGGCGGGATTTGTCGGAACGGTAAGGGGATCACCAGCCCCAGAGCAGGTCGCGCCGGACCCAGCCGGTGAGGCCGGATTCATGCCGTACCTGAACCCAGCCCTTCTTGTGCTTGAGGGTCCGCAAAACCACGCCCCGGGCGGCTTCGCCCACGATGCGCTGCTTTTCGCCGGGGCCGCCGCGGAGAAGGGTTTTCTTGTTTTTGACAATCAGATGGGGCGCCTTGGCTACCATTTTTTTGTAGATCCAGCCCGTGTCCGATTCGTAGTCTGTCACCTTGAGCCAGTTGCCCTGGCGGCGGACCACCTTGAGCGGATACCCCACGCCCAATTCCCATTTGACCGGGTATTTTTCTCCGGGCCCGGAGCGCATCCTCGCCTTGGCGCGACTGATGCTCACCATTTCCGCGTGGGCCGCCGAGGTGAAAACGAGCAGAAAAACAAGTCCGAGGCAGAGTCGCCGGATCATGGAAAAAACCTCCAGGTGCTGGGTGATGGTTTAGGATTTACTGCCCGGGGATACCCCCCGGTCCGGAACGGCCAAGGGAAGGCCGCCGATCTCCAGGAAGATGGCGTCGAATTTGCAGGCCTTGTTCATGCAGGCCAGGCAGGTGATGCACTCCGGATCATCGGGTGATTCATTGAATTTGACCCCCATGGGGCAGACATGGTGACAGGCCTTGCAGTTGGTGCATTTGGCCTCGTCAAGGTGCAGCTTGATCAGCCGGACCCGGTTGAAGAGCGCGTAAAAAGCGCCCAGCGGGCAGGCGGTCCGGCAGAAGGGGCGGCTGGCAAAGATCGCCCAGACCAGAAAAAGGATCATGATCACGAATTTATTGAGAAAAAGCAGGCCGATGGTGTTGCGGAGGTTGGGCTGGAGCAGGAGCATGGGGATGCCTGCTTCCAGGGTCCCGGCCGGGCAGATGAACTTGCAGAACCAGGGGCTGCCGGTGCCGAATTCGTCAACGAGCACCAAGGGCAGAACAATGACAAAGAGGAGCAGGAACATAAACTTGCCATAGGAAAGCAGGCGCGGAATCCCGAATTTCCGGGAAGGGATCTTGTGCAGCAGCTCCTGGATAAAGCCGAAAGGGCAGGCCCAGCCGCAGATCATGCGGCCGAACAGCCCGCCGAGGACGCCGATGCTGCCGAGCACTGAAAAGCCGAAATAGTACTGGCCGTTTTCCAGGGCGAAGCGCAGGCCGCCCAGCAGCTGCTGGATCGAGCCCATGGGGCAGTAAGTGGTGGCCGCCGGGCAGGAGTAGCAGTTCAGGCCCGGGGCGCAGAGCACCTTGAGCGGCCCCTGATAGATGGTCCTGGTAAAGGGGAAGGACCAGGAGCCGTTCATGAGAAAGCCGAGGATCACCTGGACCCATTTCCGGACGGTTTCCATCTCAGCCTATCCCTATGCAGCTCAGGCAGACCTGCACCGCCTGTTCCAGAACCCGGGCCGGTTCGCCGGTGGCGACGCCGATCAGCCAGAGGAGGAGAAAGGCGCTGATCACCGCAAAGGGGGCCTTGCGGAGGGGTCTTTTTTTGCGAAGCTCGCGGCTGGTCTGATTCATGGTTGCGTTTGTCCGGAATTATTTTCAGGCGAGGCGGGCCTGGACTGCGGCGGTTTTGTCGCCCAGTTTCACATTCTTGTCGCGCCGCTCGTCGAGCACCAGTTGGGTTACCACCCGCTGCACCCCATGGGCAAAGGGCAGTCCATGCAACCGGGCGGCCAGGGCGAGAAGCGCCTGGGGCTCGCCCTCGATGATCGTCCCCATGTCGGTCAGTTGGTGGGGGACGCCTTCTTGTTGCAGCGCCTGCGCTATCTCGGCCACGTATTGGCCCACGCCGGGGGTTTGGGTGCCCAGGGGGATGATGGTCAATTGCATGATCGCCATGGCTCTTTCCGTAACAGGTTTTGTCGGCTCAAAAAGAAAAAAATAACCGAGGAAGGCAAGGGGCGCAAAGTAAAAAGGCTTTACTCGTGCTCTTTGTCCTGAAAACTCTCGATCTGGGCGGAGAGTTCCTTGTCCAGG
>DASWIU010000183.1:0-2985 GCA_036397515.1 Desulfurivibrionaceae bacterium
GCGAGTTTGCAAAGCCCCGGCAGCATCGAGGAGTACCCCTAAAGGGGCATAAACTCCGGGAATCCCGCCTTCGGCGGGACAAGGGACACCGGGGGCCCTTTCTTTGGTTCGTTTCTTTGGGCAAACAAAGAAATGAACACACTGACTTCATGGCCCAGTCCCCCGGAATTCCCGGATGAACCTTTTTTTGCCGCTCTTGGTCCACAATTCCTGATTTTTTTTCCGGCCTGGTTTTTTCCCCCAGACCCGCCGGGAAACATGTACAATAAAGAAAACCCAACCCCATTTTTGCAAAACAACCATCCCGTTCCCCGCAGGAGGCTCTCCCCCATGGGCTCGTTGAAAGGCTCCCGTACAGAAAAAAACATCCTCACCGCCTTTGCCGGCGAATCCCAAGCGCGCAATCGGTACACCTATTTTGCCTCCCAGGCCAAGAAGGATGGCTTTGTCCAGATCTCCGACATCTTCACCGAAACGGCCAACCAGGAAAAAGAACATGCCAAACGGCTGTTCAAGATGCTGGAAGGCGGCGAGGTCCAGATAACCGCCACCTTTCCCGCAGGGACGGTCGGCACCACCCTGGAAAACCTCGGCGAGGCCGCGGCCGGCGAAAACTACGAACAAACCACCATGTATCCCGAATTTGCCAAGATCGCCCGTGAAGAGGGCTTTCCCGACATAGCCGGGGTATTCATGGCCATTGCCGTGGCGGAGAAGCAGCACGAGAAACGCTACCGCGATCTCATGGCCAATATCGAAAAGGGGCGGGTTTTCAAAAGAGACGGCAAAACGACCTGGCGGTGCCGCAACTGCGGCTATCTCCACGAGGGCGCGGAAGCCCCGGAGAAATGCCTGGCCTGCGCCCATCCCCGGGATCATTTTGAACTGCATGGCGAAAACTGGTAACCCAAAACTATATAGAGGAGGACCCACCATGGCCGAGAAACTGGAAGTGTACAAATGCGAGGTGTGCGGCAATATCGTCGAGGTCCTGCACGGCGGGGATGGCGATCTCGTCTGCTGCGGCCAGCCCATGACCCTGCAGAGCGAAAACACCGTGGATGCCGCCAAGGAAAAACATGTGCCGGTGATCGAAAAGGTGGCGGGCGGCTACAAGGTGAAGGTCGGGGCGGTTGCCCATCCCATGGAGGAGAAGCACCATATCGAATGGATCGAGCTGATCGCCGGGGACAAGGCCTATCGCCAGTTTCTCAAAGTCGGCGAGGCGCCGGAGGCCTTTTTTGCCGTGGACGCGACCTCCGTCAGCGCCCGCGAATACTGCAATCTCCACGGACTCTGGAAGGCCTGAGATGCTGAGCAAAACCATGGAAAAGGCTCTCAACGAGCAGATCAATGCGGAATTTTATTCCTCCTACATGTATCTGGCCATGAGCACCTATTTCGACTCCGTCGGCCTGCCCGGCGCGGCCCAATGGATGCAGGCCCAAGTCCAGGAGGAGTGGTTCCACGGCATGAAATTTTTCCGCTATGTCAACGAGCGGGGCGGCCGGGTGGCCCTGAAGGCCATCAAACAGCCGCCGGTTGACTGGAAATCGACCCTGCACGTCTTTCAGGATGTGCTCGGCCATGAGCAGAAGGTCACCGGCCTGATCAACAATCTGGTCAACCTGGCCCTGGCAGAGAAGGACCATGCCAGCAACATCTTCCTGCAGTGGTTTGTCTCGGAACAGGTCGAGGAGGAGGCCAATGTCGGCGCGGTGCTCGACAAGCTCAAGCTCATCGGCAAGGACACCACCGCCCTCTTCACCCTGGACGCGGCGCTGGGGCAACGGGTCTTCACCCCGCCGCCGGCAAAGGGCGAATAGCGGCTGCCGATAACCGGCCGGAACCCGGCAAAAAAAATCAAACCCCTGCCGACCGGAAACCGTCGGCGGTTTGTTTACAAGGGAGGACGATATGGCTGCGATAGAAATTAAAAAAGACATCTACTGGGTTGGGGCCGTGGATTGGAACATCCGCGATTTCCACGGCTATTCCACGGAAAAGGGCACGAGCTACAACGCCTATCTGGTCAAGGATGAAAAAATCGCCCTGTTCGACACCGTCAAAAAAGAGCTGAAGGGCGATCTGGTCCACCATCTCTATCAGGTTTTGGGCGACCCGAGCAAGATCGACTATATCATCGTCAACCATGTGGAGATGGACCACTCCGGCTCCCTGCCGGAGCTGATCGACCTGATCAAGCCGGAAAAGATCTTCTGCTCGCCCATGGGCAAGAAGGCCCTGATCGAGCATTTTCACCGGGAAGACTGGCCGTACGTGGTCGTGGCCACCGGCGATTCCATCAGCCTGGGCACCAGGACGGTGCAGTTTCTGGAAACCAAGATGCTGCACTGGCCGGACAGCATGTTCTCCTACCTTCCCGAGGACAAGCTGCTCATCTCCAGCGATGCCTTCGGCCACCACTGGGCCACCTCGGAGCGCTTCGACGACGAGGTGGATTCCCATGAACTCATGGTGCACGCGGCCAAGTATTACGCCAACATCCTGATGATCTTCTCGCCCATCGTCCAGAAATTGCTCGCCCAGGTCAAGGAGCTGGGGTTAGAGATCGAGATGATCGCCCCGGACCACGGCGTGATCTGGCGCACCTCGCCCCAGGCCATCCTGGAGGCCTACGACCGCTGGAGTCGGGGCGAAACAAAGAACAAGGCGGTCATCATCTACGACACCATGTGGCACAGCACCGAAAAGATGGCCAAGGCCGTGATGAACAGCCTGCTGAAGGCCGGGATCACCAATATAAAGATGCTGCATGCCCGCAAAAACCACCGTAGCGACATCATCACCGAGGTGCTCGACGCCAAGGCCGTCATCCTCGGCTCGCCGACCCTGAACAACAACATCATGCCGGCCATGGCCGACATCATCACCTACATGAAGGGGTTGCGCCCGAAGGACAAGATCGGCGCGGCCTTCGGCTCCTTCGGCTGGAGCGGCGAGGCGGTGAAACATCTCACCGGA
>DASWIU010000184.1:0-12254 GCA_036397515.1 Desulfurivibrionaceae bacterium
GCTGTCCTCCGGTCGGCCGCGCTTCTTGCAGATGCGGGCGGCCATGGCGGCAAACTCGCGCCAGGTGTCACCTGCCGCGGTCAGGGCGGCGGCGCACTCCTGTAACCGGGGTTCCTGCATGGCTGCCGCACTTTCCTGGAGAAAGGCGGCGTACATGAAACGGAAGCCGCCCCCGCCGGTGCCGATTTCCTCCTGCATGCGGACAACGTGGCCCAGATGCAGATCCGCCTTTTCTCGGCCCAACCGTTGCGGCCATTTGCCGAGCCGTTTTGCCAGAAAGCGGATGCCCTTGACCCCGATCAGGGGAAAGGGGCTGGCCAGCATCATCTTGCATACGGAGCGAATCCCCCGGACGATATGGGGGGTAAGTTCCAGCCCTTCCGGTACCCGGGTCAGATAATACATTTTTCCCTTGGGAGCAAGGGCGCCGGAGGCAAATCGGGCCCGGGCCAGATCTTCGGCCGGACAGCGAACCGGGGCAGGGAAAACAGGGTCGCTGATCAGATAGTCATTCTCCTCCTTCCCATAGACGACCAGGTTGTGGGCGTTGAAGTGAAAGCGCAGCGCCTTGGGGAAATAAGGGAGCCAGAAAACCCCGGTCTGCAACCCCACCGGGATGGAGGCGGCCAGGGCTTGGTCCAGTTCCGCCATGGCCTCATCTGAGTTCCTGAATTTTTTTTCAACCATGCAGACGCCGGGAATTGAGGCAATTTGCCGGAGAATATTTCCGGCCGCGGCCCGGTAGGTGACCAGGGGCAGCCCATTGATCCGGATAAAGGGGAGATAGCCGAAAAAAAGCCCTCCTCCCAGGCCAAAGGCCATGGCCTCGGAGATCTTGAGGCCCTGATGGGTCAGCAGGTTGGCGGCCACGCCGCTTTCACAGTGGGCGGACTGGGTGTGGGGGAAATCGGGCAAAAGCATTACTCCTGGTTATTCGTCATGGTAAATGGGGCAAGGAGTCTGCCGTTGCGCAGGTCATCCGGGGAAATTTTGTACATCTCCGCGTATTTGCGCAGGGTGTCGGCAGACACTCTGTTGAAGACAAAGGGGACCAGATGCAGGCAAACCTTCCAGCGCGGCTGGTCGGTGTACTGGGCGACAAGGCCGATGTCCATCTGGTTGGCAATCATGTAGTAGTGGAGGCAGCTTACCCGTCCCGCGGCCACTTTGTCCCTGGAGACGGCGATTTTCTTTGCAATCTCCTCCCAGGCCTGATGATTGACGACGGTCACCGGCTGCCAGAGGAAATCCTGGGTCAGTTCATATTTCCCGCTGTCGTTGCGCACATAACTCATGACCTTGAGGCCGTTGGTGATTCCCTGGTCCACGGGCAAGGGGATTTCTTCAGTGCTGTCGCTGGTCGGACGCTGCATGGTCGCTCTTCCCTTTTCCTCTTTCTGTCTCTGCATACCCGGATGCTAGGCATTTTCGGCGACCGGGCAACACAGACATCGGAGAAATGGGCTGATTCCGGCTGGGTACTAGTATCTTGCAACTTTTTAATCGACATCACATTAATTCCCTCCCCCCTTGCGGAGGAGGGTTAGGGAGAGGGGGAAGTTGCCATTATCCCGGCAGGTTGTAGTTACCCCCACCCCCGACCCCTCCCGCAAGGGGAGGGGCGTTTGTCAGAAATATTAAGAATTACAACGCACTAGATGGCTGGCGCAACCACGCAGATATACTCGCCGATTATTTTCCCCATATCCATGGGCAAGGATTGTTCCGATCCCAGCGCCCAGGCAGAGGCAAAGACGTTGTTGTTGGTTGTGATGATTTTTTCATGAATGACTTTTTTGCTCACCGCATCGGTCAGCTTGAGATACACGTCCATATACGAGGAGCCCACCATGACTCCTCCCCAGAATCGGGCTCCGGTGCTCACGATCCGCATGTCGATGACCCTGACCTCCGCAATCAGGGTATCTGCCTTGACGGACTGATCGGCAGCATCGCGCAGCACAACCTGCTTGTAGGACTTTTTGTCCTTCAAATAAGAAAACATGCTGATTTGAAACTGGCTGGCCATATCGGGGTAATCCTTGCCGAACTGGGAGTCCGTCTGGATCGGGTTCAAGACGATATTCTTATAGCCGGTCGTGACCTTGGCTTCCTGCCGCACCGTTTCAAGGGAAACCCCCTCAATGCGGCTGACGCCGGGATACTCATTCCGGACAGGCGCCGTTGCCGTTGCCTGCTGCTTGCCGGCACAGGAGCACAACAGGACGCTGCACGCCAATATTCCAATCAATCTCAATCCCTTCATTTTTTCCTTCTCCTCTCGCCTGTTCTGTATGGGTTGGCACAGTGCCGCATGGCTTTATGATGAAATGAGCAGTCGTTCTGGGCTGTCCCAGCGGTAATAATTTCCGTGGGGTTAAAAGGTGATGCCGAAAAGCGCTTTGACGGAATTCAGCGGGTCATTGGGTTCCTCGTTGCCGCCGTTGGAGATATGATGGTAGCGCAATTCAAACAGCAGATCGTGGTCCGGGTTTATCCCGTAATTGAGCCCCAGGCCGAACTGATAATTGCCGTTCAACTCTGAGCCCATTCCGGGAACATCGGCAAAACTGTAGACAGGGCCGCCGCCGCCAAACAGGTAGGGACGGATATCCTGGTTGGCGGTAAAGGTGTAACAGGCCAGGAAATTCATCCCAACCATGCTGGAGACATCGGGACTGACGACAAAATGCACGGGCAGTTCCAGGAGGATGGAGTGAAAGCCGCGATACCATCCCGAACCGAGGTTGTCAAAGATGTGGTGATTGTAGCGCAAGACAAGGTCGAGGGTCTCGACCCGTTGGGTGGTCTCTCCCCAGCCGGGAAAACTCTGACCATAGCCGCCCAAAACTCCCCAGCTGTCTTGTGAGGTATCAAAGACGGCTGCTTCGGCGGAATTGGTCCGGGAAAAGGTGCACAACAGCAGGAGGAACAACAACAAGAAGGCGGCAGGTTTGCCAACAGGAATTCTTTTCCACGCAGATTGAGATGTGATCATAAGTCTTCCCCCCCTGGCAGACAGCGCAGAGCCGTCCATTGAAAAATTGGGCAAAAAAAAGCCGGTTAGGCGGTTGCTGATGATGACCGTATATCGAACAGGTCGAGCGGGGTTGAAACCCCATGGCCAATATTTTTTGATATCGGTTGCGAGATTCCATAACCTAGCAAAATAGTAAGATAAACTATGTATCAAATGCCTCGTAAAAGTCAATACTAAGAAAGTACCGAGCCTTATGCATGCAGGAGTTGGCGGAGCTTAAGTTGCCGGGCTATGCTTCTTGCCTAACATGGTCTATTCATGTAGGCTAAAAGCAGGCGATAATTCAGCGTGCGGAAGGCACCCTGGAGGCGGCCCGCATGGAGGCCGAGGCCCAGATCATCCTGGCCGACGCCTCGGCCAAGGCCATCTAAGGATATTGCCGACGCCGTGGGGGACAACGACCTGCCTGCCATGTTCCTCCTGGGCAACCGCTACATTGAAGGGATGCGCAAACTGGCCGAATCCTCCAACGCCAAGATGATGGTGCTGCCCGCGGATATCATGGCGGCGGTGGGCGGGCTTATTAATCGGAAGCGGGGATAGGGTGAAGCGTTTGTATTGTTGTTAGTGGTGATTGGGTCATGTTTTTTATTCTTGCCGCCCTCTGCCATATGGCTCACGTTTCCGGCATTGCCCGGCAGAGCTGTGTTTTCAATATTGACAACCGGCCAGGGGAAATGCGAAAATTTTCTTGAAAGTTGTGAGTGAATGGGCTTCACGGTTTTGGTTTATAAGTAATAGGTATTCTGTCTCCGCATCTGTGGTGTTCCCTTATTTTTGCTCCGTAATTATTCTACGCATGTCGGTTGGGAGAAACGCATGGCTGTGCTAATTGACCCGGAGGAAAGCAGCCTGCTGCGGGCGACCCCGCGGCTCATGCAGATCCTGCGCGTGCTCGCGCGGCACAAGTTCCTGGGTGCCCTGCGCGGCAAGAGGCATTGGCCGTCGCCGAAAGAGGTACGGGAAACCTTTGAGGAACTGGGGTTGACCTTTCTTAAATTCGGACAAGTGCTCGCCATGCGGCGCGACCTGCTGCCGGACGCCTATATCGATGAGTTGGAGCTGCTGCACGACCAGTTGCCGGCGCTGGGCTTTGACGCAATACGCGCCACGGTCGAAACCGAGCTGGGAGCCCCGTTGACGGAGTTGTTCGCCTCGTTCAACGAAACATCGATCGCCGCCGCCACCATCGCCCAGGTTCATGAGGCGACCATGAAGGATGGACGGCGCGTGGCCGTGAAGGTGCAGCGGCCCGGCCTCGAAGCAATGATCTCCACCGACATCGCCGCCTTGAATTTCCTGGTAGCGCTGGGGGAAAAATTCTTCCCTCGCTTGCGGGCGCTCGACCTCCCGGTTGTGGTACGTGAATTTGCCTACAGTCTGAACCGGGAAACCGATTTCGTTCACGAAGCGCGCTCCATCGTGCTTTTTCGCACTGCGCTGGCGGATGTCCCCGGCCTCTGGATTCCCGATGTCGTGGCGGAGGGTTCGGGCGAAACCGTGCTGACGCTGGAATTTGCAGCCGGCGAACGGGTGGATCTCTACGCCAGACTGCATCCGGAAGCGATGCCGCTGGCGATTAAAACCTTGGTCAGGCTGATGCTGCAAACGATCTTTGAAGAAGGGTTGTTTCACGCCGATCCGCATCCCGGCAATGTTTTTGTGCTGCCCGACGGGCGGCTCTCTCTTCTCGATTTTGGGATGACGGGCGAGCTTGACGAGCCGATGCGCGATTCGCTGACCCTCCTGCTTGAGGCGGTGGTCAAAGGCGATGCCCGGGCCGCCACCGAGGCCTACCTCGAAATGGTATCGGGGAGTGAAAAAGCCAACCGGGCTGGGCTGTTGGTGGACATCAAGGCCGCGATCTACGAGATCCACCGGAGTGACCTGGCGAATGTATCGATCGGGGACGCGTTCGATTCGCTGCTACGCGCCGGAAGCCGGCACGGGGTACACAATCCAGCCGAGTTTTTTCTGCTGACCCGCGCCTTCGTCATCCTGGAATCGATGATCCGCCAACTCGACCCGCAGCATAACTACATGGAATCGTTTCGCGAAGAGATCTCCCGCCTGAGCAAAAAGCACTTTTCACTGGAACGGATAAAGGAAAAGACCACCAAGCTGGCGCGCGAACTGGATCGCCTGATAAATGAAGCCCCCGGTGACACAAGACGCATCCTCCGCCGTTTTGCCGAAGGCAATCTGGGCCGACTGCAGATCCCGGCGGTGGAGGCTCTGGGCGGCAGCATCAATCGTAACCTTAAACGTCTTGCCGATGCCATCGCGGCTGCGGCGCTTTTGATCGGTGGTTCGATGCTGATGCTTGCTCCCCTGGATATCAGCTGGCTTCATTACTTCGGCGAAGCATTGGTTGGCGTAGGGGTTGTCGCCACGCTCCTCGTCGGTTTGGCCACTTTGCGCAGCGATCGAGGCCGAGGTCGGGGCCGCCGCTGAAACCAAGTCTTCCTAACGAACTGTTAATCCCTCAGGTTTCGGGGATAGACGGAGACCCACCATGTCCGCTAAATCTCTCGATCCGGTCAATTCCCGCGACGCCACAGATCAGGGAGAAATTATCTCCGAGGTCCGTAGCGAAGCAACCTTGCTCAAGGCCGGGGCGCTGCAGAGCGCGATTTTCAACAGCGCCAACTTCTCGAGTATCGCCACCGACGCGAACGGGGTCATCCAGATTTTCAACGTCGGCGCCGAGCGCATGCTGGGATACACCGCCGCCGAGGTGATGAACAAGATCACGCCGGCCGACATTTCCGATCCGCAGGAAGTGATTGCCCGCGCCGAAGAGTTGAGCCTCGAACTCGACACCCCGATTACGCCGGGTTTCGAGGCGCTGGTGTTCAAGGCCTCGCGCGGCATCGAGGACATCTACGAGCTGACCTATATCCGCAAGGACGGCAGCCGTTTTCCGGCGGTGGTCTCGGTCACGGCCCTGCGTGACGAGCAGGACGCCATCATCGGCTATCTGCTGATCGGCACCGACAACACCGCGCGCAAGCAGATCGAGGCGGAACAGAAGCAGCTCAGTCAACGGTTGCGTGATCATCAATTCTATACGCGTTCTCTGTTCGAATCCAACATCGACGCGATCATGACCACCGATCCGGCCGGCATCATCACCGATGTCAATAAACAGATGGAGGTGCTCACCGGCTGCACCCGCGATGAGCTGATCGGCGCGCCGTTCAAGAACTACTTCACTGATCCGGAGCGGGCCGAAAAGAGCACCCGGCTGGTGCTGCGGGAGAAGAAGGTCACCGATTACGAACTTACCGCCCGCGCCAGGGACGGCAAGGAAACGGTGGTCTCCTTCAACGCAACCACCTTCTACGACCGGGACAGGAAGCTGCAGGGGGTGTTCGCCGCGGCGCGCGACATCACCGAACGCAAACGCCTGGATCAGGTGCTCCATGAAAAAAACATCGAGCTGGAAAGCGCCAAGTCCGTGGCGGAAAGTGCCAATCGCTCCAAATCCGAATTCCTTTCCAGCATGAGTCATGAGCTGCGCTCCCCGCTCAATGCGATCCTCGGTTTCGCCCAATTGATGGAGTCCGGTTCGCCGCCGCCGACAACGGAGCAAAAGGCCAGCATCGATCAGATTCTCAAGGCGGGGTGGTATCTGCTGGAGCTGATCAACGAAATTCTCGATCTCGCCCTGATCGAGTCGGGCCGGCTGTCGTTGTCGCTGGAACCCATGTCGCTGGTCGACGTCATGCTCGAATGCGAGGCCATGATCGAGCCGCAGGCGCAAAAAAGCGGCATCGCCATGAGTTTTCCTGAGTTCGACTGTTCTTTTTTTATTCATGCCGATCGAACCAGGGTGAAGCAGGTGCTGATCAACCTGCTTTCCAACGCGATCAAATACAACCGGCCGCAGGGAACGGTGGAAGTGACCTGCAACGCGAGCAGCGAAAAGCGCATTCGCATCAGCGTGCATGATAGCGGGGACGGATTGCCGCCCGAAAAAATTGAGCAACTGTTCCAGCCGTTCAATCGTCTTGGCCAGGATGCCCGCGCCGAGGAAGGGACCGGTATCGGCCTGGTGGTGAGCAAGCGGCTGGTCGAATTGATGGGAGGCAAAATCGGCGTGGAAAGCACTGTAGGGGCCGGCAGTATATTCTGGTTCGAACTTAATCTTTCGGCCGAGCCGCAACCTCTTGTCGGCAAGGCTGCAGCGCTTGTGCCGCCTAAAGCGTATGTTCCGCATGGCGCAGTGCCGCACACCCTGCTGTATGTTGAAGACAACCAGGCAAACATGCAATTGGTCGAGCAACTCATCGCTCGGCGTCCGGATATGCGCTTGTTGACCGCGGTGGATGGCAGACTCGGCATCGAGATGGCGCGTGCCAATCTGCCGGAGGTGATCCTGATGGATATCAATCTGCCCGGCATGAGCGGTATCCAGGCGCTGACAATCCTGCGTGGAGATCCGTTGACTGCGCATATTCCGGTGATTGCCATCAGTGCCAATGCCATGCCGCACGATATCAAGAAAGGACTTGAGGCGGGATTTTTCCGCTATATCACCAAGCCGATCGATGTCAACGAGTTCATGGATGCGCTGAACATGGCGCTGGAACTTGCGGAAAAAGGATTATACAAGACACATAACCCGGGGTCCCTTTGATGTTCAGTATCTCCGATATTCTTAATGCCGGCATTCTGATCGTAGACGATAAGGAGGCCAATGTGCGGCTGCTCGAGCAAATACTGAGCAGCGCCGGCTATACGCGCGTTACGTCGACGATGGATCCGCATGCCGTATGCGCATTGCATCACGACAATCAATACGACCTGATTCTGCTCGATCTGCAGATGCCCGGCATGGATGGATTCCAGGTGATGGAAGGCCTGAAGGCGATCGAAACCGACAGCTACGTTCCGGTCCTCGTGATCACCGCCCAACCTGGTCACAAGCTCAAGCTGCGTGCGCTCGCAGCCGGCGCTAAGGATTTCATCAGCAAGCCGTTCGATCTGGCCGAAGTAAAGACACGTATTAACAACATGCTGGAAGTGCGGCTGTTATATAAAAAAATCGAGAATTACAACAAGGTGCTGGAACAGACAGTTCAGGAACGGACCGGGGAACTGCTCAGGATAAACAAACAGCTCTCGCAGGAGATAGAGGAGCGCAACAGGACGGAAGTCTCGCTGCGTAGCGCGAATGCGGAAATCCAGCAGTTACAGGACCGGTTCCAGGCTGAGAACATCTACCTGCACAAAGATATCGACAGGGAGTTCAACTTCGGCGAGATCATCGGGAAAAGCAATGCACTCGAGTCTGTGTTCTTCAAGGTCGAACAGGTGGCGCCCCAGGACGCAACCGTTCTGCTCCTTGGCGAAACCGGTACGGGAAAGGGAGTAGTAGCGCGCTCCATTCACAGCAGGAGCAGCCGCAAGGACCGGCCAATGATAACGGTCAACTGCTCGGCGCTCCCGGCGAACCTCATCGAAAGCGAGCTCTTCGGCCGGGAAAAGGGCGCGTTCACCGGCTCCCATGACCGGCAGATGGGCCGTTTTGAACTTGCCGACAAGAGCACCCTGTTCCTTGATGAGATCGGCGAGATGCCGATGGAGCTTCAGACCAAGCTGCTCAGGGTCGTTCAGGACGGCGAGTTCGAGCGGCTCGGCAGCCCAAAGACTATCAAGGTCAATGTGCGGATCATCGCGTCCACCAACCGGAACCTGGAGGAAGAAATCAAACAGGGCAGGTTCCGGGAAGACCTGTTCTACCGGCTGAATGTTTTCCCCATCACGATCCCGCCGCTCCGGCAGCGCAAGGAGGACATCCCCCTGCTGGTCGATTATTTTGTCGCCAAATTCAACAAGAAAACAGGGAAGAAGATCGAGACCGTGCCGAAAGACACCCTGAACGCCCTCCAGGAATACGACTGGCCGGGCAACGTGCGCGAGCTGGAGAGTATCATTGAGCGGGCGGTGATCACGAGCCAGGGGGCCGGGTTGCGGATTTTGGACCGGTTCGTGAATTCCCTGAAGACCGGCGAGAAGGGGGCGCAGGACTGCAAGGGTCTTGCCGAACTGCAACGTGACCATATCCTCCAGGCGCTCCAGAAAGCCGGGTGGAGGGTCGAAGGGAAAAATGGCGCAGCAGCGCTGCTCGGTCTCAACCCCAGCACGCTTCGCAGCCGGATGCGGAAAGACGGCATCCGTCGTTCATAAAAAAGGTTCATTCCGGGTAAGCGATCACAGGGCACCACATCTTGCGGTGATCGGTCCAGCTCACGTACCAAATGTACGCATCGCCGTCCCGCTTATAGCTGAGCTGGGCAGCTTGCCTGCCTAGCGAAACTTATACCCTCTGGGTGCGCCGCAACCTGCGGCACCCTGTGACCGCTTGTTCATTGGTTTTCCCTGTTTTGTGGCTCGCCCCGTGATCGGTTACCATTCCGGAGAGAGCATTTGGACAGGGTTCCCGGACAAGAGCGCTTCTCAGCGAAATCAGAGTAATACGGATTTACACCGGAATCCTGAACAATAGCGAATAGTAAAAATTCGTAACTGTTGAGGTTTGTCTCAGGCAATGGCCAAGAAGGGGCCACACTACAAGACTTACGAAATTTTCCCTCTTCACGGCCATGACATTCAACGGTTCTGCTAAATGTCATGGCCGCCCTTAACGGCTTTCTCTTTACCGCCGTATCTCAATTTCCATTTTATCCAGCACAATCAAGCCCTTGCTCTCGCAGTTTCCGCGGTTCTCCTCTGGCACGTCAGTTGCAATATACCCTTCCAGGAAGTGGCAGCAATCAGGTTTGCCACTAATTGCTTTTCAGTTTTAAAAGTCCTCAAGGAGGGGACACGTATGAACAAATGTAAAAGATATTCGAAAATGTTGCTACTGGCAGTAATACTCGGCAGTTCTATGGCCGGGGGCGTAAACGCTGCCACCGGCAGCGGCCCGATGCCGGTAGACCTTGGCGCGGCTGGTAGTTTCGCGATTCTGAGCCAAAGCGGAATCACCGACGTTTATCAATCCGCTGTTGTTGGGGATGTTGGCACGAGCCCCATCACCGGTGCGGCTCTCCTTCTCACCTGCGAGGAAGTGTCGGGGAATATATACACCGTCGACGCGGCTGGTCCTCTCCCCTGCGCGTTGACTGACGCCTTCTTCCTGACCTCGGCTGTGGGCGACATGGGATACGCGTACGTTGACGCTGCGGGACGACCATCACCCAATTTCACTGAACTGGGCGCCGGTGAGATTGGCGGGTTTACCCTCGCTCCTGGCCTCTACAAATGGGCTACGGATGTTATGATTACCACGGATGTCACGCTCTCGGGCGGCCCGGACGATGTCTGGATCTTCCAGGTGGCGGGAACGCTGAACCAAGCCAACTCTACGCGGGTGACGCTGGCCGGCGGCGCCCAGGCCAAGAACATCTTCTGGCAGGTCGCTGGGGCGACGACTCTTGGAACCAAAGCACACTTTGAGGGTGTCATACTGGGTAAAACCATGATCGCCGTGAACACTGGTGCATCGGTCAACGGCAGACTGTTGGCGCAGACTGCGGTCACTCTTCAGATGAATACGATTACCGAGCCTGCCAAGTAAGGACGCATGCCTCTCAGGTGGGTTTGACGCCCACCCAATTAACGTGCCTGCGTAATAAGGCATGAGGTATCGGGTGTGAAAACAGGATAAGGAATGGAGAGACAGACTGATGTTTGTAATTCAGTCTGTCTCTTTTTTGTTTCTCACTAACAATAAGAAAAAAAGGTTCAATGGTTTCTGGTAGCAGGATCACTCTTTTATAAGCTATGATGTGATGCAACACCCTTGTGACAACATACGTCGCAAACAGCGGGGACGGATTGCCGCCCGAAAAAATTGAGCAGCTATTCCAGCCGTTCAATCGTCTTGGCCAGGATGCCGTATATTCCGGTGATTGCCATCAGTGCCAATGCCATGCCGCACGATATCAGGCAAGGTCTGGAGGCAGGCTTTCTCAGTTATCTCACCAAACCGAGCAAGGTCAACGAGTTCATGGCGGCGCTGGACGAGGCGCTGGAACTTGCGGAAAATAAAGCGGAAAAGATGGAGGATCCCAATGACAGTGAGTAATGCCGATATTCTCAATGCCGGCATTCTGATCGTCGACGATCTGGAAGCCAATGTGCAGCTGCTTGAGCAGATGTTGAGAAATGCCGGGTATGTGAATATTACCTCGACCAGGGATCCGTATGCTGTCTGCGACCTGCATCGTGCCAACCACTACGACCTGATCCTGCTCGATCTGCGGATGCCCGGCATGGATGGTTTTCAGGTAATGGAAAGCCTGAAGGAGATCGAGACCGATGGCTATCTGCCGGTGCTGGCCGTTACTGCCCAGCCGGCGCACAAGTTACGCGCCCTGCAGAGCGGGGCGAAAGATTTCGTCAGCAAACCGTTCGATCTGGCCGAGGTGTTGATGCGGGTGCATAACCTGCTGGAAGTCCGCCTGTTGCATGAGACGGCCTGTAATTACAGCAAGATGCTGGAAGCCCTGGCGCTGAACGACCCGCTGACAGGGTTGGCCAACAGAAGACTTCTTGCCGACAGAATGGCGATGGCCTTGGTCCATGCCCGCAGGAACAAGAGCGCCATGGCCGTGGTCTATCTGGATCTGGACGGCTTCAAGCAGATCAACGACACCTTGGGGCACGGCGTCGGGGACATTTTGCTGAAAATGGTCGCCGAGCGTCTGGTGGCAACGGTGCGCGAAGAGGATACCGTGGCGCGCCTGGGGGGGGACGAATTCATCCTGGCGTTGTGGCATGTCAGCGGTAGCGACTATGCGGCCTCGGTGACGGCAAGAGCGATCGAGGCAGTGTCGCAACCCTATGACATCGAGGGCAATTCCGTCAGCATCACCACCAGCGCAGGGGTCAGCATCTATCCCGACCATGGAGAGGACGCGGACACGCTGATGAAGAGTGCGGATCTGGCCTTGTATGAGGCCAAGCGCACAGGCAAGAATGCCTATTGCATCGCGGAGCGTGCAGACCAGTGAGGAATGAAGTGCGTTTCGCCTTTTTATCGGGGTGCCTCACCGAGAGACGCCCGCAGTAAAGGGTTCAGCCCCCTTTACCCGTTTCTTTACCCGTTTTTCGTTCTGCCACCTTCTTCGATTGCTTCCTTTCTCTGCATCCCGCTCCTCGCTAATCCCTGTCCGTGTCATTTCCTGCCACGTTTATATCT
>DASWIU010000185.1:0-11263 GCA_036397515.1 Desulfurivibrionaceae bacterium
GCGGGTTTCGGTGATCAGATAATCGAGCGGCTCGTCGTGGCTTTTAAGGGGCACGGCCGCAACGACCTGGAGATCAAAGGCCAGGCCGATCCGCAGGGCCTGGGGCGCCGCACTCTGCAAAAAACGATCATAAAATCCGCCCCCGTATCCCAGCCTCCCGCCGTGAATGTCAAAGACACTGCCCGGCGTCACCACCACCTCGATGGTGCCTGGGTCCACCAGGGGCAGGGCCTCCGCCGGTTCCGGAATGCCGTAATAACCAGGGGCAAGATCCCGGCTTGGATCGGTGATGGCATAGGCCAACAGCCGGTGTTCCGCAGGCAGGGTCAGGGGCACACTCACCGTTGCCCCTTTTTTCAGGCAATGGGCGATCAGGGGCAGGGTCTCCACCTCGCTGCGGAAGCTGACATAGGCAAACACGCTGCGGGCGGCACTAAACTCCGGCAGGGCGAGGATCCGTTCGGTAATGAGCCGGCTTTTTTGCCGCCGTTCTTCCGCGGACAGGGTATCGCGGGCAGCCAGGATCTTTGTGCGCAGGGTGGTTCGCTCTTTCGCCATTGCTCCTCCTTTTTTCAATGCCTCTAGTTATAACGCAACGGCGGCAAGACGCTAAGTATTTTCCGGAAAATTGCATGTAACCCTGCGGCACTTGGCACTGCTGAAAATAATACAGCCAGACGGAAGAACAGCAGCGTCGCCCGCCAGATCGGATAGGGCTTTTAAGCACATGGTCGGCCGGGACAAAACCCCACCGTTTAGCCTATCCTTCCATTGGCCTCATGAGTTCATGAAAAAATGATGATTGATCAGAGAAAAATAATCTCCCGAAATCATTACGATTGACAGTGACCCCAATAAATTCTGTATAATAACGTATAGCAAATATCAATAAAGTTACAATTTGATCAGGGGCATGTATTCATCGTGGAACGGTTAATGGATGTGAAAGAGGCTGCGGAACTTTTAAACGTCTCGGAGATGACGATACGACGCTGGACAAACTCTGGCGCCCTTAATTGTTACCGAGTCGGCGGAAAACGGGCAAGGCGCTTCAACATCCAGGATTTACAAGAATTTCTCCACCAAAGACCGGCGCCACTCATCACGCAAAACGAAATGGTCCACCTGGGAACCGGCAGCATGGCTGTTCCGGACGGATCTCATTTTTCCCACTTATCCTTGGATGCTCCGGATGCGCAAAAGGTCGGAATTTCATTTTTGCAGCAAGGTCTCGCCGAGAATGAAACCGTTATGCTGGTGACATCTCACGCCAACCTGGAAACATTCGTCAATCTTCTTGAGCTGCGGGGGATCGATGTTGAGCAGGCCAGATCCAGGAATCTCCTGCATATCTGCAAGGGGTTGGACACGCCTCAAACGATGTTTGCCTGCATTTTGCAAAAAATCGCCATGGCCAAGAGTCGCTTCCGACTCTTCGGCGATATGACCTGGGTGAAGGAAAGGGGATGGGGGTTGGAGACAACCAGGCAACTTGAAGAGATGGGCAATAGCTTGCCGGCTACGCCAGGGCGTCTCTTTCTCTGCCAATATCCCCTCAACTGTTTTTCCGGGCAGGAGTTGATGATGGCCGTTGAAACCCACAGATACACATTGTACAAAGGCGCCCTTCAGGAAAGCCCCTACTTCACATTAAATTGAGGCAAAGATTTTTTTGATAAAAAAATGCCGCTTACATGCAATGCAACAGAAAGTAGCTGCCTGACGTGGAGGGGTGCTATTGATCGTCCGATCATTGGAAAGGCTGCGACAACTCGGCGAGATCGACTGAGAAATCGCATCAACCGTGGTGGGCGCAACAAGCCATCACCCAATAAAGGTGGCCGGAACAGGCAAGCCTGGGACAGCCGGCAACCATTACCGCAAGGAGGTTGAAATGAAAAAGACACTTGTTCTGGTAGCGGCGTTGATGATTACGGGAACCACGGCCTATGCGGCGAGCGCGGACAAGGGGAAGGCCCTGTTTGAAAGCCCGCGCTTTGGCGGGGGCACCACCGGGAAAAGCTGCAACACCTGCCATGCGGGCGGCGAGGGCTTGGGCAGCGACCTGTTTACGCGCAAGCAATTCACCATCATGAAAATGCAAAAGAAGACCCTGCCGGAAGTCGTCAATGTCTGCATCGAAAATCCCTTGGGCGGCAAGGCCATTGACCCCAATGGTCAGGAAATGCAGGATCTGATGGCCTACATGAAAATCTTGGTGGCTAAGCCGACCAAGTAGAAAGCGCCGAAGAAAACCGAAGGCTGCTGAGGCCTGAATACGGCCGATATTTTTTGCCTGCCACATCCTGGCCTTGAACCAGGGTGTGGCCTTTCCATTTTTGCGAAGAGACAATTGCAGAGCTTAATGCAGACAGGGTCATGAAAAGCAAAAGAAACTCCGGATAAAAAATAAAGGACTGACAACGGCGAAGGACAGCGAGGCCTGTTTTCTTATCTTGGCCGTGCATTAGAGGTAAACCGGAAAGGGCGACAAGGAGCACAGCATGCCTAAAGCAAAGCGTGACCATGCCCAATCATGCAAACGGATTCTGTTTGCCGTCATCCTTGCCGGGGCAGGCTTTTGGTTTCATCCTGCCGCAGCCGCGCCGTCCCCCGACCCGTGGCCGCGCTGGCAGGCCCATGAACCGGACAGCCCGCGGGTTGTGGATCATGCCCCCTGGGACATAATGCTGAAAAAATATCTGGTCACCAGCCATCCTTCGGGGATCAACCGCTTTCGCTATGGGAGCGTTTCGGCGGCAGACCGGCAAATGCTTGCGGAATATCTCCGAAAGCTCCAGACGGCCAAGGTTTCTTCCTTGAACCGGCAAGAGCAAAAGGCCTACTGGATCAACCTGTACAACGCCCTGACCGTGCAGGTCATTCTCGACCACTATCCGGTAAAGAGCATCAAGGATATCGACATCTCCCCCGGCCTGTTCAGCAACGGCCCGTGGGACGCCAAACTCCTTGCCATCGAAGGAGAAAAAGTCAGCCTCAACGATATCGAGCACCGTATCCTGCGGCCGATCTTCAAAGACCGCCGGCTCCATTACGCCTTGAACTGCGCGAGCCTTGGCTGCCCCAACCTGCAGCCGAAAGCCTATACCGGCCAACACCGAAGCGCTGCTGGAGGCGGGAGCCAGGGCGTACATCATCATGTTTTTCGCCGCCTGGCCCATGCTGGCCGCCTGCCTGGCCCTCTACCTGCTGCGGGATGAGGATGTTCCGTGCACGGTCGGCAAGGAGACCATCTGAAAACCGACAAGGAGAAAACTATGCCACAAGCGGATATCGGCCTGATCGGCCTGGCGGTCATGGGCCAGAACCTGGTGCTGAACATGAGCGACCACGGGTTTACGGTGGCCGTCTTCAACCGCACCACCGCCAAGGTCGATGCGTTCCTGGCAGGTCCGGCCAAGGGAACGAACATTATCGGCACCTATTCCTTGGAAGAGCTGGTCGGCAGTTTGAAGAAACCGCGTAAAGTTATGATGATGGTCAAGGCCGGAGCTGTGGTCGATTCCTTTATCGAACAACTCGTGCCGCTGCTCTCACCCGGCGACATCATCATCGACGGCGGCAACTCCCTCTATGCCGATACCGACCGCCGCACCCGGGCTCTGGCGGAAAAGGGCCTTCTCTTTGTCGGCGCCGGGATCTCCGGGGGCGAGGAAGGGGCGCGCCAGGGGCCGTCCATCATGCCGGGCGGCAATCCCGAGGCCTGGCCGCTGGTAAGGGAGATCTTCCAGAGCATAGCCGCCCGGGTCGATGGCGCGCCGTGTTGCGACTGGGTCGGCGAGGGAGGCGCCGGCCATTTCGTCAAGATGGCGCACAACGGCATCGAGTACGGCGACATGCAGCTTATCTGCGAGGCCTATGATTTCATGCGCCGTGGTCTCGGTCTGGATTATGAAGCGATGCGGGCCGTGTTTGCCCGCTGGAACCAGGGGGTGCTCGACTCATATCTGATTGGGATCACCGCCGACATCCTTGGTTTCAAGGATGAAGACGCCGCGCCCCTGGTGGAAAAAATCCTCGATACCGCGGGCCAGAAGGGCACCGGCAAATGGACCGGGATCAACGCCCTCGATTTGGGGATCCCCCTTACCCTCATCGGCGAGGCGGTGTTTGCCCGGTGTCTGTCGGCGATGAAGGAGGAACGGGGCAAGGCCGCCACGCTGCTTGAAGGGCCGCGGGCAAGTTTTACCGGCGACGCCGACGAATTCGCGGGATACCTGCGCGATGCCCTCCATGCCTCGAAGATCATCTCCTACGCCCAGGGCTATATGCTCATGCGGGAAGCGGCCGGAAACCATGGCTGGAATCTCAATTACGGCGGCATCGCCCTCATGTGGCGGGGCGGCTGCATTATCCGCAGCGTCTTCCTGGACAACATCAAACAGGCCTATGTGAAGAATCCCGGCCTGGAGAATCTGCTGTTCGACGATTTTTTCCGCCAGGCAATTCATGCCGCCCAGGCCGGCTGGCGCAAGGTGGTGGTCCGGGCCATCGAGCTGGGCATTCCTACCCCGGCCTTTTCATCGGCCCTGGCCTATTATGACGGCTATCGCAGTGATCGGCTGCCCGCCAACCTGCTCCAGGCCCAGCGGGACTATTTCGGCGCCCACACCTACGAACGAATCGACCGGCCGCGCGGCGAGTTTTTCCATACCGACTGGACGGGCCACGGCGGCAAGGTGTCGTCAACCACCCATGGGGTTTAAGGACCAAGAATCATGGCAGAGGAAAAAAACAGAAAAAATGTTCGGAAAATCATCATTGGCTGCGTCGTTGTTCTCGGCATCGTAGTCTTCCGCTATTTTGATTTGGGGCAGTATCTTTCCCTCGATTACCTCAAGGCGTCGCAGGCAAGGTTTCTGGAACTCTACCTGGAAAACCGTCTCCTGGTTGCCGCCGCCTACATGGGGATCTACATCGTGGTCACCGCCCTGTCGCTGCCTGGAGCCACGGTGCTCACCCTGGCCGGGGGCGGGTTGTTCGGCCTTGTGATCGGTACCTTGGTGGTCTCAATCGCCAGCACCATCGGGGCCACCCTGGCCTGTATGGTTTCCCGCTTTCTGCTGCGCGAATGGGTGCAGGACAAATTCGGCGACAGGCTCGCCACCATCAACCGCGGCATTGAAGAAGAGGGGGCCTTTTATCTTTTTTCGCTGCGTCTGGTGCCGCTTTTTCCGTTTTTTGTGATCAACTTGGCTATGGGGCTTACCCGGATGCGGCTGTTCACCTTTTTCTGGGTGTCGCAGATCGGCATGCTGGCCGGGACCCTCGCCTATGTGAACGCCGGCAAGGAATTGGCGAAAATCGAATCTCTGTCCGGGATCATGTCGCCCGGCGTGCTGATCTCTTTCGCTGTTCTCGGCCTGTTCCCGATTACGGCGAAGAAGCTTCTGGCGTTTTACAGGAGAAAAGCCGCTCTCAGTGACGACAGCAAAGACTTATAAGGGAGAACAGCATGGCGGACTATGATTACGACCTCGGCATCATCGGGGGCGGCGCGGCAGGACTCACCGTGGCTTCCGGGGCGGCACGGCTTGGGGCGAAAACCCTGCTTATCGAAAAAGAGGCGGCGCTGGGCGGCGATTGTCTCCATTTCGGCTGCGTGCCGAGTAAAACCCTGATCAAGACGGCGCATGTCTATCATCTCATGAAAAACGGGCCTTATTTTGGCCTTCCTGCGATAACTCCGCCACCGGTGGATTTCAGGGAGGTTTCCGCCCGGATCAAAGCAGTGATCGGCATTATCCAGCAGCATGACTCGGTGGAGCGATTCTGCACCCTGGGCGCCAAGGTTGCATTCGGCAGTCCGGAATTCGCCGACGAACATACGATTACCCTGGACGGTAAAAGAATTTCCGCCCGCGCCTGGGTGATCGCCACCGGCTCTTCCGCGCTGGTCCCGCCGATTGAGGGGCTCGACAAGACACCTTATCTGACCAACCGGGAGATCTTTTATTTGGAGAAACTTCCCGGCTCCATGATCATCCTGGGCGCCGGCCCCATCGCCGTTGAAATGGCCCAGGCCTTCCGCCGACTTGGCACGCAAGTGACGGTGATCCAGCGCAGCGGCCAGATCCTGAGCAAGGAAGACAAGGAGATGGCGGACCTTGTCCAGCGGGAGCTGGAAAAAGAAGGGGTTGCCTTTGTCCTGAACACTGCGGTGGTCCGGGTCGGCGATCTGGGTCGTGAGCGGGAAGTGGTGATCAAGAATGGGACCGGCGAGATCCGAACCCTCAAGGCCGAGGCGCTGCTGGTGGCCCTTGGCCGTTCGCCCAATGTGGCAGGCCTGGGCCTTGAAAAAATCGATATCCCTTTCGATCACCAAGGGATCAAGGTGAGCAGCTATCTCCGGACCAGCCACAAGCATATCTACGCGGCGGGAGATGTCAGCGGCGGCTATCAGTTCACCCATGTGGCCGGCTATGAAGGCGGGGTGGTCCTGAGTAACGCCATCTTTCATCTGCCCAGGAAAGCCGACTACACCCGTGTGCCCTGGTGTACCTATACCCATCCCGAACTGGCCAGCATCGGCATGAATGAAAAAAGCGCCCGCAAGGCCGGGATCGAGTATTCGGTGTGGAGCGAAGATTTCAGCGGCAACGACCGCGCTCTTGCCGAAGGCGAGAGTGTCGGCCGGATCAAACTGTTGCTGGACAAAAAGGAAAAGCCCCTGGGCATCCAGATCCTGGGGCCCCAGGCCGGCAATCTCCTGAGCGAGTGGGTGGCGATCATGAACGGCGGGGTCGGGTTGTCGAAAATCGCCTCGGCCATCCACCCTTACCCCACCTTGGGGGAGATCAACAAGAAGGTGGTGGGTTCGGTTTTTTCCCCGAAGATATTTTCCAGCACGGTCAGAAAAGGGCTGAAATTTTTCTTCAGCTTCAAGGGGCGGGCCTGTGGCGAGGACGTCGCCTGCGAGGATGAAAAATAGCGGGAATGGCGCACGGCGCCGTTTGCTGGGAGCACACAGTGAGGGATTGCAGTCCTTGTCCGGGCGGGTTATATTGAAGGAAATCATTAAATTGCAAAAGGTGTCAGGAGATTATTGCATGCTTGAAGAATGGCAACGCTTGGAGCAGGATGGAACCCCGGTTTATGTGCAGCCGGAAAGGCCGGACTGGTTCGTGCCCGACAATGAAGCGGACCGGCTGTTGCAGGAGCTGCAACAAGGGATAACTCCGGGGGTTGCGGAAAACGGCAAGGATCAGGGGCTTACAACCCGACGCCTTGTCTCCCAGCTTGCCGAAGGGCCGGTTTTGCCGTACCCAGGCCGCTATCCGCTGCTCTCTCTGCACAGCCTGAAAGAATGCTGGTTTCATCTCACCGACCGCTGCAATCTGGCCTGCCGCCATTGTCTCTTCGCCTCCTCTCCGGCCCAGGGGGCCACCCTGGCCCCGGAAGCCCTGGCCCAGGGCATTGCCGAGGCCAGGGGACTGGGCTGCACCCTCTTTTATTTCACCGGGGGCGAGCCCTTTGTCTACCCCGGCTTTGCCAGCATGGTATCCGAGCTGCTTGATGATCCAAAGATGCATGTGGTGGTGCTCAGCAATGGCCTGTTGATCAAGGAGCATTTGCCCGGGCTTTTAGCCCTGCCCAAGGAGCGGTTTCATCTCCAGCTCAGCCTGGACGGCCTGACGGCGCAGCATGAGGCCTTGCGGGGGAAAGGCACCTTTGCCGGGCTATTGGAAAGCGTGGGGTTGCTCAAGGAGGCAGGCTTCCCCCTGACCCTGTCCGTGGCGGTGAACCGGGCCAATGTTGGGGAGCTGGCCGAGATTGTCGCCCTGGCTGCCGGCCAAGGGATCACCAATATCCACTTGCTCTGGCATTTTGTCCGGGGCAAGGGCAGCCTGGAACAGTTTGTCGCTCCCGCTCTGATCCTGCCCGAACTGATCCGGGCCCAGGAGATGGCGGAGAAAATGGGGGTGCGCATCGACAATGTGGAAACCATGCGCAGCCAGGTGTTCAGCACCCCCTCCACCCGGCACGACCTGTCCAACACGGCCTGGGAGTCGCTTGCCGTGGGGCCGGACGGGGTGATCTACCCCTCCCCTGCCCTGGTCGGCATTGCGGATCTGGCCTGCGGCGCGTTGGCCGACGGGCTGGAGGCAGTCTGGCACCAGAGCCCGGTGCTGGAGAAAATCCGCCAGGCAACTCTTGTGGCCAGCGAGGCCTATAGGACCAACCCCTTGCGCTTTCTGGTGGGCGGCGGCGATCTAGACCACAGCTATTTGGCCGGCGGCGATCTGGTCGGCCACGACCCCTATGTGGAGCTTTACAACGGGTTGGCCCTCTGGCTGATCAGCCGACAGGCCCGCCGATATCCTGCCCGGGCAAAAGGAGAACTCCTGCTGCGGATGGGCGAGGTGCGCCGCGACTGTCCGGACACCGGCCGGGAGGTGGCGCTCACCCATTGCAACTGCGTGGTTTCCCTGGCCGATGACCAAGGGCACGGCACGGTGCGGGAGTTTTATGGCCGGGCCGCGCTCATTGCCAACGAGGAGATCGTCAATCCCTTTGCCCCGGACCAGGCCCTGGCCAATTTCATCCCGGCGGAAAGCCGAAAAAAATCCTATGGCTGCGGCAGCCCGGTCAAGGATGCCGAGCCGCAACCCGGCGAGGTGGTCGTGGATCTGGGAAGCGGCAGCGGGGTCGAGTGCTTCATGGCCGCGGCCCAGGTGGGACCGGCCGGCCGAGTGATCGGCATCGACATGACCGAGGAGATGCTCCATCTGGCCGAGGTAGCCAAGGCAGAGGTGGCGCGCCGGCTGGGCTATGGCAATGTGGAGTTTAAAAAAGGCTTTCTCGAAGACCTCCCCCTGCCGGACGCCACTGCCGACGTGGTGATCTCCAACTGCGTGATCAACCTGAGTCCGGACAAGCGGCAAACCCTGCATGAAATCTTCCGGATTTTAAAGCCCGGCGGCAGGCTGGTGGTCTCCGATATTGTCACCGACGACCCCATTCCGGTGGCCATCAAAAACAACGAGCAATTCCGGGGCGAATGCCTGGGCGGGGCGATGCGGCAGGAGGATCTGCTGGGTATGCTCCGGGGGGCCGGTTTTGCCGGGGCCAGCCTGGTCAAGCGCTTCCCCTACCGAATCGAAGGAGAAACCCGCTTCTATTCCCTCACCTTCCGGGCCCATAAACCAAAAGAGGCGCAACAGGTGGAGGTCGTCTACCGGGGCCCGTTTGCCGCGGTGTGGACGGAAAGCGGAGCCATGCTCCTGAAAGGCCAACGTACGACTGTGACTCTAAGCGAGGCGGAAAGCCTGGATGATGCTCTCTTTGTTCTCGACGACCAGGGGGCAGTGGTCAATCTGGCCCTGGAAAACAGCTGTTGCGCGTCGCCGGGCGGGACTGAAGCCCCCCTTCTGCCCCAGGGCAGCGGCTGTTGCGGCGGTGGGCAGGAAGAGAGTGCGCCCAGCAAGATTGTGGCCCTGCCCGGACTGCGCCCGTTGGTGAACGGCCGGCATCCCTCGGGCTGCATGGCCTGCGGCAAGGAGATCGGCTATCTCGCCCAGGAACGGGAGGTGGCTTGCCACTATTGCGGCGGGGTCAAGAAAACCAACGCGCTCTGCGTGGAGGGCCATTATATCTGCGACGATTGCCACCAGCAGGACGGCCTCTCCGCCATCCGGCTGCTCTGTGCCGAAACAAAAGAACAGGACATGCTGCGCCTGCTGGACACGATCCGCCGCCACCCCGCCATTCCCCTGCACGGCCCGGAGCACCACGCCATGGTGCCGGGCATCATCCTGGCCACCTATCGGAACCTGGGCGGCACGATCAGCCGGGAGGCCATCCTCACCGGGATTGCGCGGGGCAGCAAGGTGCCGGGCGGGGTCTGCGGCTTCTGGGGCAATTGCGGGGCCGCGGCCGGGGTGGGCATCGCCTTCAGCGTCCTCCTTGAGGCCACGCCCCTTACCCCCAAGGCCAGGCAGCAGGTGCAGGAGATCACCTCCCGGGTGCTGGGCGAGATCGCCCTGACCCAAGGGGCGCGCTGCTGCCAGCGGGAAACAGTCACCGCCCTGCGGGAAGCGGCGCTTCTTTCCCACCGGCTTCTGCCGGTGTCGCTCCTGGCCGAGGCTGATTTTGTTTGCCGGCAGTTTTCCGCCAACCGGGAATGCATCCGCGGGCTGTGTCCGCTGTGGGACAAAGCCGCGGCACGGGCGGGCGGCGCCCCATGAAACCGGGGAAGCCCCAAAGAAAAGGGGTTGGCAAGGCGGTGGTTTTTGCCCTGTTTTTGGCCGCAATGATCGCCCTGTTCGGCATCCTGGCCGGAGGCTTTGTCCTCCCCTTTTTCTTCGCCACCCAGGCCGAGATCCGGAGATCCGGCGGCTGGTGGCAGCTGGCGAGCGGGAAGGCTGCTTTCTCCCTGGCGCTCTTTATCGCCCCCCTCTTCATCCCCGCGCTGATCCGCAAAATCAAGCCCGAGAGTGCAGGCTGAGAGAGGAGTTGCGCCATGCCCGAACTGCCGGAAGTGGAAGTGATCTGCCGAGGGCTAGCCCCCTTGGTGCTTAAGCGCAAAATCCTCTCGGTTTCCTACAGCAACAAGAAGCTGCGCAAGCCTTTCCCCCGGGCCAAGATGGACCAGCGGGTCGAGGGCTCCTTCATCCTGGGGGTGGAGCGCCGCGCCAAATACATCCTCCTGCGCTTGACCGGCAAGACCGTCCTGCTGTTCCACCTCGGCATGACCGGCAAGATCGGCCTCTTTGATTGCAATACCCCCCGCCGCAAGCATGATCATCTCCGCTTTCTGCTCGATAACGGCAAGGAAATGCGCTTTAACGATGTGCGGCGGTTCGGCTGTGTCGAGGTCTATTCGGAAAAAGAGCTGCGGGAGAACGATCCCTTTGCCGGGCTGGGGCCGGAGCCTTTTTCCGCAGATTTTTCCGCCGACTATTTGCTGGCCAAGGCGCGGGGCAAGAGTCTGCCGGTGAAAAGTTTTCTCATGGACAACCGGGTGGTGGTGGGATTAGGCAATATCTACGCCAACGAAACCCTCTTTGCCGCCTGCACCGATCCGCAAACCCCGGTCAACCGATTATTGAAGCTCGATTGGCAGCGCATCGTCAAGAAGAGTCGGCTCATTCTTGAAAGGGCCATTGCCATGGGAGGCTCCACTATCTCCGATTACGAGAACGCCAGCGGCGAGGCCGGCTATTTTCAGCTGGAGCTTGCGGTGTACGGACGGCAGGGGCAGCCCTGTCCCCGTTGCGGCCGGCCGGTTGTGCGCTCTGTG
>DASWIU010000186.1:0-3608 GCA_036397515.1 Desulfurivibrionaceae bacterium
GCGGCCCGGAATTCCATCGGTCTGGTCCTGGTGGGGGGCATGGCCGTGGGCACCCTCTTCACCCTCTTCGTGGTGCCTTCCATCTACATGCTGGTGGCCCGCGACCATGGGCAGGACCGGAGGCCGGAGGCCGATCCCGGCCAAGAGGAAACCGCAACGCCATGAATACCTCGGAGTTGTGGGATGCCCTGGGCTCCCTGCCCGAGGAAGAGATGGTCCATGTGGTCACCCGGCTGTTTGCCCTGTACGAGGCCCGGCTCCGGCAAAACCCGGATGCCCCCGAGGCCCGGCAGTTTTTCCGCAACCTCACCCTTGCCATTACCGAGACCTGCCAATGCAACAGCAACAGACGATAACCCGCCGGAGCCAGACTGCTTCTGCCGCGATCAGCGCTGTGTTCTTGCTCCTGTTCTGCCTTGTCCCGGCCAGGCCAAGCTCGGCCCAGGGCAATACGGTTGATGTGAAGTCCATGCTGGAAGAGCACAACACCCTGCGCGCCGCCGTAGGCGTCCCGGAATTGCGCTGGTCCGACGCCCTTGCCCGGCAGGCAGCAACCTGGGCCGCCAAGCTCAAAAAATCAGGCTGCGCCATGCAACACAGCCGCGGCACACTGGGGGAAAATCTCTACTGGGCCAGCGCCCGGAAAACAGGCGGCAGAAACATCCCGCAGCCCATCACCGAAAAAGAGGTGGTCGCCAGCTGGGCCGCGGAAAAACAGTGGTACTCCCGGGCCGCCAACAGCTGTGAGGCGCCCCCCGGCAAAACCTGCGGCCATTACACCCAGATGGTCTGGGAGGCCACCCGGGAGGTCGGTTGTGCCAAAGCCATCTGCAACGACAGCTCCCAAATCTGGGTATGCAACTATGCCCCGGTCGGCAATGTGCTCGGGCAACGCCCCAACTGACCGCCCCGACCCCGTCCCTGATTACCCCAATCTTGCCCGTCTCTTGGTCAACCCCTCGACAACAATTCCCGATCCCGCTATGATAGGGACGATAGCAATTCAGCCGAGGAGGAACCGGCCATGGACCTGCCGCTTGCATCTCTGAACACCATCGCCGACCGGGCCATCACCTATCTGGTGGACTACAGTTTTCAGGTGATCGGGGCCACCATCATCCTCGTTGCCGGGTTTCTCCTGGGCAACTGGGTGGCCGTGGTCGTGGCCAAGCTCTGTGAGAGGCGGGGGCTGGATGTCACCCTGCGCCATTTTCTTTCCTCCTTTGCCAAAATCCTGGTCATCGCCTTTGCGGTGATCATGGCCTTGAACAAATTCGGGATCACCATCGCCCCGTTCATCGCGGCCATCGGCGCGGTCGCCTTCGGCGCCACTTACGCCCTCCAGGGGCCGCTCTCCAACTACGGAGCCGGACTGGCCATCATCCTGGGCCGCGCCTTCTTGGTTGGCGACACCATTACGGTGGCCGGGGTTTTCGGGGTGGTGGAGGAGGTGACCCTGGCCCACACCACCCTGCGCACCGAGGACGGGGTCAAGATCACCGTGCCCAACAAGCATATTGTCGGGGAGATCCTCCATAATTCCGGGGAGTACCGCATTGTCGAAAGCTCGGTGGGCATCAGCTACGGCGCCGACCCCACCAAGGCCATCGAAGTCATCAGCCAGGCTCTTGCGACCTTTCCCCAACTGAAGGGCGGGACTGCGCCGCAGATCGGCATCGATGATTTCCGCGATTCCTCGGTGGCCATCGGCTACCGCTACTGGGTGCCCACCCAGCGCTACATCGAAACCATGCATGGTGTGAACCTCGCGGTGTATCAGGCGTTGGGCCGGGCAGGGATCACCATCCCCTTCCCGCAACGGGTGGTCACCATGGCCAAAGAGCAGAACCTTTCATGAGAGCGGTCACGCCCCGCAAGACCGCAACCCTGCTCAGGCTGGCAACCTATGCCTCCACCGCCACGGCGGTGGCGCTCATCGGGATCAAGGGGGGAGGCTGGTTCATGACCGGTTCCTTGAGCGTCATGGCCTCCCTGGTGGATTCGCTCATGGACGCGGTCGCCTCGCTGATCAACCTGCTGGCCGTGCGCTATTCGCTGAAATCCGCGGACCAGGATCACCAGTTCGGCCACGGCAAGGCGGAATCCCTGGCCGGTCTCGGCCAAGCCTGCTTTATTGGGGGTTCGGCCATTTTTCTGCTCATGCACGCGGCCGAACGGTTGAGCCACCCGCAACCCCTGCAAGATATCAAGGTCGGCCTCTGGGTCATGGTCTTTGCCATGGGCGCTACCCTGGTGCTCCTGGCCTTTCAGGGCTATGTCATCAAGCAGACCAATTCCTCCGCCATCCGCGCCGATGCCCTGCATTACAAAACCGATCTGCTCACCAACACCGCCACCATCACCGCCCTGTTTTTTGCCGGTTCTGGCTACCCCCTGCTCGACCCCCTCGGCGCCTTGGCCATTGCCGGGTACATCCTCTACAGCGCTTGGCAGATCGGCCGGGAGGCCATGCAGGTTCTCATGGACCATGAACTTCCGGAAGAAACCCGCCAGCGCATCTGCGACATCGCCCTGGCCCATGCCGTTGTCTTAGGCCTCCACGACCTGCGTACCCGGCAATCCGGGCAGACCATGCTCATCCAGTTCCACCTGGATCTTGACCAGTCCCTGCCCCTTGCCGAAGCGCACCGGGTGGCGAAAGAGGTGGAGCACGCCATCGTGGCCGAATTTCCCCAGGCCGATATCATCATCCACCAGGACCCCCGCAA
Organism: Desulfurivibrionaceae bacterium; assembly: GCA_036397515.1. Lineage (GTDB taxonomy): Bacteria > Desulfobacterota > Desulfobulbia > Desulfobulbales > Desulfurivibrionaceae > Thiovibrio. The sequence continues at coordinate 2,730 of DASWIU010000186.1, forward strand.
TCCAGCCCGCTACCGCCGTAGTCCCCACTGCCTGGAGCTGCCCGAAACCCGCGAGAGTTGAGCTCCCGCCCGCCCCGTCCCGTCTTTGCCGTTGACCGCCAAACCAGCGCAGGGTACAAGAAAGAACCTCTTATCCGCACCACCCACAAAGGTGATTATGTTGAAAACAATTCTTGCCTACGGCCTGGCCCTGGCCGCCATCTTCGGCTTCTGGCATGGCCTCGGCCAGCCGCGCCCGATCCCGGAAGCGGAGCTGGCTGCCCACCACGCCCTGCAATGCGTGTCTTATGCACCCTTTGAAAAGGACCAGTCCCCCTTTGATTTTGCCAAGGGCATGACCATTGCCCCCGCCCGGATCGACGCGGACCTGGCCCTGCTCTCCCGCCGTTTTTCCTGCATCCGCACCTATTCGGTGGCCGGACTGGAGGCCTTGCCCGAGTATGCGGAAAAATACGGGATGCAGGTGCTGTTGGGCGCCTGGATCGGCGCGGACCCCAAGCTCAATCAGCAGGAGATTGACAGGTTGATCGTCCTGGCCCGCCGACATCCCGCCGTGGTCCGGGCGGTGGTGGTGGGCAACGAGGCCCTGCTGCGCAGGGAAATCCCCGGAGAACAACTCGCCGGCTATATCCGCCAGGTCAAGAACGCCCTGCCGGGGGTGAAGGTCACCTATGCCGATGTCTGGGAATTCTGGCTCAAGCATCCGGAGGTGGCCCAGGCCACCGATTTTGTGATGATCCACATCCTGCCCTACTGGGAGGACAACCCGGTTGGCATCGACCAGGCCATGGTCCACATCAAAAAGATCCGGGAAGAGATCGGCCAAAAAATCCCGGGCAAGGAAATCGTCATCGGCGAAACCGGCTGGCCCTCCCAGGG
>DASWIU010000187.1:0-2383 GCA_036397515.1 Desulfurivibrionaceae bacterium
CTCCGGGGCGATATCACCGTGGTCGAGCAGGCGATCTTTTTCCAGAAAATCCTCGACCATCTGGATGAAAACGAAGCGGCCCAACGATTTCTTCCCGCCCTGGGGCTGGAGCCGCACCGCCATCACCTGCACAACCTCTTGCAGCTGCTCGGGCTTGAAGAACACCTGCTGGGCGCGGTCCACGCAGGACGGTTGCACGAGGGAGTGGCCAGGGAATTGCTGGCCCTGAATTTCACCGACCGCCTTTCCCTCTACGAGGTCATGGAAATACTCAGTCTCAGCGTCGGCAACCAGAAGAAAATCACCGCCTGCTGCCGGGAGCTGGCAACCAGACACAACACCTCGGTCATGGCCCTGCTCTGCCGGCCCGAGGTGCGGGAAATCCTCGATCCCCGGGAAACCAACGTCCCCCAGAAAACAGCCCGGCTCATGCAGTGGCTCACCGACCAGCGCTTCCCGAGCCTCGTTGCGGCGGAACAGGAATTCCGCACCTTTGCCGCCGCGCTCAAGCTGCCCGGCGCGGTGACCCTCAGCCACTCGCCCTCCTTTGAGCAGGATCAGGTGCAGCTCGCCATTCCCTTTGCCAACCGGGAAGAGCTGCACAGGGTCTGGCCGCTCATGGCCGAAGCCTTGAAGGCCCGATAGGCCTACCCGGCCAGCCTGGTTCTGATCTCCAAAATCGGGTCGATATTGGCAAAGAAGAGATCCACCAGAACCGGGTCGAAGTGCGCGCCCCGTTCCCTGCGGATCAGATCCAGGATGGCCTCCATCTCCCAGGCCTCGCGGTAGGAACGGTCATTGCCCAGGGCGTCGAACACATCGGCAAGGGCGGTGATTCGGGCGCTGATATGGATAGCCTCCCCTTTTAACCCCTTGGGATAGCCGGTGCCGTCAAACTTTTCATGGTGCTGCAGGGCGATGACGATGGCGGTCTTGATGATCTCCCGGTCGGAAAGGCCCATGATCTCCTGGGCCCGGATGGTGTGGGTCTTCATGACCTCAAACTCGGCGGCGGAGAGCGGCCCGCTCTTGTTGAGAATGGCGTCGGGGATGGCGACCTTGCCCACATCGTGCATGGAGGAGGCCAACCGGATCACCTCCACCTCCCGCGGGCTCAAGCCGCATTTTTCCGCGAGCAGACGGCTGTATTCCGCCACCCTCCGGACATGGTTGCCGGTCTCCAGGGAACGCATCTCGGCCAGTTCACCCAGGGTGTAGATGATCTCCTTCTGGGTTCCTTCAATCTCCTGATTCAGGAGCACGTTTTCGTAGGCCACCTGCACGTTGCCGCAAAAAACCTCGATCATCCTCCGGTCAAGTTCGCTGAGATTCCGCCAGCCCTCAAGATAGATAACCGTTTCTTCCCCGCGCTCACTGCGAAAATAGCCGATATACCGGTTGTCCTCGCAGATGGATTGCTTGAGCGCCGTGGCCCGCAGAACATCATCAAGCACCTTGGCCGGCAGATCCTCCCGGGTCTCGGCGTCGATGTACGGTTCATAGGTGCCGGTGGCGGCCAGGACGTTGAAACTGCCCTGCACCTTGTTCACCGCGATGCCGGAGGTCTGACAATAGAGGGCGTTTTCGCTGAGATGCAGGATGGAAACCAGCTGGGTCAACACCCCGCTGGCCAGATTTTTGATCGAGCGGAGCCGGCAGATATAGGTGGCCGCCTCGATGATCTTTTCCAGCCCCTTGCGGTTGGCCTCGATGGTGAGGATATCCCGGTAGGAACGCAGGGAGGCGACCATGGTGGTGAAAAGCTTCTGGGCGGTGAGCTCGGTTTTCTCCTTGTAATCGTTGATGTCATACTCGACGATGACCTTTTCCGCCGGCGCCTGACCGGGCTGGCCGGTGCGCAGGATGATGCGGACAAAGAAGTTTTTCAGCTCCTCCCGGATATAGCGGACCACTTCGAGTCCGGCATCGTTTTTCTCCATGACCACGTCGAGAAAAATAATGGCGGTGTCCGGGTGTTCGGCAATAAGCTCCCTGGCCTCCCGGCCGGAATAAGCATGGAGAAAAAGCAGCCCTTTGTTCTCGTAGGAAAAGTCGGCAAGAACCAGCTTGGTGACGGCGTGGACCTCTTCCTCGTCATCGACCACCAGCACCTTCCAGGTGCCATTGCCCAGGTCCCGTTGCCGGGAAGACCCCGCGCCGTCCGGTTCATCTACAAAAAAAACCGCCTCATCCGATTCAACCATGCGCTCCCCCCCCAGGTATGACGGCCGGAAAAAGAAGGACAAAGGAGGTCCCCTTCCCCGGCTTGCTTTCACAGGTGATTGTCCCCAGCAACTTCTGGGTTACCAGATTATATACGATATGCAACCCCAAACCGCTCCCTCCTTTTTTCCGGTTGGTCGTGAAAAAAGGATCAAAGGCT
>DASWIU010000188.1:0-4162 GCA_036397515.1 Desulfurivibrionaceae bacterium
TCGCCGGTTTGCAGGTAGGTCATGGTGGAGAATATCGCCCCTATGCCGCAGACAGCGTTCCCGAGAGTAAACCAGTCGGCCAGCTGGAACTCACGGATCATTGCCAAGGGCTTGGGGGGTCGAGGGGTTGTCATCGAAACCGAATCTCCAGGTGAATTCGTTGTAATCGGTGCAAAAAGTGTAAGAATATCGGGACAGGCTAGAGTTTCGGCTGAAAAATCAAGTAAATCGATACCGATCGAGAGCAGCGGAAAAGATCAGTTCGCCGGCATTGCCGCGGAGGATGATGTGGGAGACGGCACCGGAAAAATAGATCCGGGGTTTACGAATCTTACCGGAAGAATAGCGGGCAGATATCTGAAAGTCAAGCCTGGCCCAGAGCCAACTCCTGACCCCTCCGCTGTTTCGCTGCAGCCCCTAGGAGGCGCGATAATAGTAACGGTTCAAATCAAAGAGTCCGCCCTGCACCGGCTCCTCTTCATTGAAGCGCTGCTGAAACCAATCATAGGTCTCCCATAATCGGTCGTCCGCCCTGTTCACGCCATACTTGGCCAACCGCGCCAGGCCTTGGGGACTTTTATCAAAATGGGCAAGGAAATCTATAAAATCGGGCAGATCCTTCTCCCGCACATCAAAGAAATAGTTCGGGTAAGAGCCGATGAGTCCATTAATGAAATTGGCGCTGTCCTTTGCTGGATCGAGGCGGTCATCCTCGTTGAGCAGGAATGTGACATTGTCATGCCAACGATTGATCACTATGGAAAATGCGAGATCACGCCGCTTCTCCAAGCGTATTCTCACAAAGGCAAGATTGGCGTTGCTATCGTTGACCATGGCGAAAAATGGTGTCCCAGGCCGGGAAAGAGCACGAAAGGCCCGCAGATAGTCGTCCGTTGTCTCATATTTGTCGGGCAACTGCGGGTAATCTGCGCCTGCCCGCAGGTAATTCACCGTATCGAAGGCGATCTCTGTCGCCGGCAGGAGGTGGCTGTCCACGACATGCTCGACGAACTCGCGCTTCGGGTCGTCCGTTGTGTAGGATATTTTCGCCGGCAAGGAGGAGGGGTAGTAGCCGATCTTCTTGAAATCGACCCCCTTGTACCACGATTGCATGGTCTCCTGCCGGTTTCCCGGGGGGAGAAAATTCAGGAAGTTGCTCTCCCCTTCGACGCGCAGTCCATCCATGTAAAGCCGGGTCGCCAACAGGTGGCCGGCCGTGCCATAGATGTCAAAACCGGCAACGAGACCATAATAGATCCGTTCCAGCAGTGGATAATCGAGAACCCACATGCTCTTCGGCAGATCGCCCAGAACCCCCTTGTGCACCGAGGCGCTTTGGAAATGGCGATAGATGGTCAGCATCGGGGCATCGGCGGCCCGGTTCCCCTTCCAGATGGATTCGTAGCCGAGGCCACCGTAGTTGAACGAGGCGTAGAGATCCTGCTTGGCCCTGTAGAACTCCACCGCCGACTTGCGGTGCTCATCGGTGAGCGCCGAAAAGATGTGCATGTTGCTCCCTTTCTCGATGGGCATCCGCAACTTGTCGCTGTGCAGCTTCAGAAAACCGGGATAGACCACGCTCAGATCATGGGCCGGGTCCACAAACATGACCCAAAAATGGTCATCGATGACATTGAGGGCGATCTGGCCCTTGCAGACCGGGCCATGGATGAAGGTCATGATGGCGTAGTGGGCATTATCCAGCAAGAATTGATAGCGCGAGCGCGGCGGAATCTGCTCGAAGGCGACAAACGGGTTGGCGCTCAACCGCGTCTCATAGCTCATCAGATGCGGCGGCTGCAGCCACTCCGGCTGGATGAACAACTCATTGAACCGCTTCAATTGGGCGTCGTCAAGATTGAAGACCATATGGGTCTTGTAAACGATGGTGGAGTGGATCTTGCGGAAGCGGTAATAGACCCGCTCGACCCCGGGATCGTCATAGGGGCGAACGGTGGCAATCAGATCCATGGGCTGGCCGGGAGGGGTCCGCGAGCGCACCAGTTCATAAAACTCGTTGGTCGGGGTACCGAACTTCAGGTGGGCCAGGAACAGATGTTCGTAGAGGTAACGTGCCGTCATCCCATGCTTGGCATCGTCCTGGTTCAGAAAGGCTTCCCACTGCAGAACAGCCAGCGCATCGCTCGCTTTCGGACGCGTCAGTTCCGCCTGCTGGGCGGCATCGGGCCCCTTGGCGCCCTGGACCAACCAGCCGGCTATGAGGTCGAACTCTTCCTGCTTGAGCGGGGGGAAACCGAAGGGCATGCCGTTGTTCGGATGCTTTTCCAGGTAGCCGCCAAGCTCTTGCCCGTTTTCCGAGCAGGTCAGATCGTCCGACTCGGACCGATACTCCCCCACGCTCTTCGGGTTTTTCATCTTATGGGACAGCATCTGAATCATGAGCGAGTCGTTCAAGCCATTTGAAACGGTGCTGTCGGTAACGCTGAAGAATTTTTTCTTGCGCCACTCCGCGGTTGACTGCGCATCGGTAAAGAGACGGGTCGGGTCCATGGAGATGAGTCGTGAGGAATTATAAATGGCCTTTTTCGTGGCCCCGCGATCCACCCCCTCAAAGGAATCGATTTTGAGCTGGCAGGGTGAATTGTAGCAGGAATGGCAAACCGTGCAGCGCTTATCGAGAAGCGGTTTAACCTCCCTTTGGTAATCAATGGTTCTGGTCGGGATGTTCATCGCCACAGGCGGGAGCGCTTTCGCGGCGCATCCGGCAAAGAACAAGGCCAGCACGAAAGCTGACAGGCATCTAATCTTCACGAACAGTCCACCTCTGGGAAAAAGTTCTGTATCCGGCAACGGATCTTCACGGCGGCGGACTGCTTGTTTTCAAAGCACGGGCTCACTTCCCCACATGGATTGTGGAAAGGTAACTAAGCATTCCAAAAACCTTCAGGAGCCACAACACCACGGCAATGATCACAACGGCATTCAAAATCGACTTTATGGATCCCGCCATTGGGATGAATCGGTTGATGAGCCATAGAATAACACCAACCGCGACCAAGACTATTACCACTTGAATTAACGGCATGGCTAACAGACCTCCCTGTTTTTCTGTCGGAAATAGTGCAACCAGCCTGCTCCCGGTTAGACACTATCAGGCGTAGCAGATTTGAGGTTCCAATTCGTCACCCTGCTTTAGAAAACGATTGGGCCACCCTCTAGATGTTCGGCCATCTACAACCGACCCAACAGCATCAAGATGATCAAAATCAAAAGGATCAAACCAAGCCCACCGCTCGGATAGTAACCCCACTCTCGGCTGTGAGGCCAAGTAGGGATTGCACCTAACAGCATCAGAATCAAGATGACGAGCAAAATCGTTCCGAGCATAATGTTCCTCCTTTTGCATTGGTATTACACTGACTCGTTACGGCTGGTTCGGTCTCGCACCAGAGCCGGCACACCCGGACATCGAGACAAAAACAAGACGAATAAAAACAACCACGATATGTTTCATCTCATCTTGCCTTATTTGATTATAGGTTTTCCGATCCCTATAATGTTAATTTTTTTTGTGTGAAAAAGAAGTGGTTCCACTCGCTTGAACAGCATCCCGCGTTTTTCAAAGTGCAATTGCGGCTTGTTGCCATTGCCGCAAATAAGGTAGTATGGCGGGAACATTCATCAATCCTGAGGATACATCGTCCGCCATGCCTTTTCACCTCAGCAAAAAAAACCGCGCCATCCTGTTGCTTCTCTGCCTGCTTGCCTTGGCCTTTTCCGGCTGCCGGGAGGGCAAGGCCCCGGAAAAGCAAGCTGTTCAGGAAGCTCCGGCCCGGACGCCCGGCTGCCTCGGCTGCCATCCGACGGTCCGGCTCGACCCCGACCACGATCTCGCCTGCACCGACTGCCACGGAGGGACCCCGGAGGGAGCAACGCTAGAGCAGGCCCATGCCGGACTCATTAGCCAGCCCGCCCATCCGGACCGGATGCAGCAAGCCTGCGGCACATGCCATGCCCGGCTGGTGGCCGATGCCGCCGCTTCCCTCCATTTCACCGCGAAAAACGAGATCAATGCCGTTCGGACCGGTTTTGGCGCCCAGGCTCCCCTTGCCTCCCTCACGGAAATCCCGGTCCACGACGCAGTCGCCTCCCCTCTCGACCTTGCCGACGACCTGTTGCGCCGCCGCTGCCTGCGCTGCCA
>DASWIU010000189.1:0-5792 GCA_036397515.1 Desulfurivibrionaceae bacterium
GGAACTTCACACTGCCCAAGCTGGCCAAGGCCAAGGCGGCAGCGGAACAGTGGCCGTGGCCCTATGTCAACCTCGATCCGGCAAAAACCGCCGACCTCGCCTACGAGGAATGGTACCGGGTCTTCTGCGGCGCGGCTGTGATCAGCAGTGTTTTCAGTCAGTTGCGCGAAAAGGTCGGCGAGCCATACACCTCGTTTCCGGTCGATGCCTTTGTCTTTCTCGAGGGGGGCCAAGTGGGTTGGGGCACGGTCTGCGGCTCCAACGCCGGGGCGAATATGGTGGCCAATCTCATCGTCGGCCCCCGGATTGCCGGAGCCACGGAAGGGCACCTGATGAGCGAGGACGCCATGCAGTGGTACTCGGACACCGCCTTGCCGGTTTATGTCCCGAAACAACCCAAGGTGGCCGGCGAGATCGTCAAGACCACCAGCCAGTCGCCCCTCTGCCATGTCTCGGTCGGCAAATGGATGAAGGCCTCGGGCAAGCCGATCGGCAGCCCGGAGCGCAAGGACCGCTGCGCGCGGGTAGCGGCCAGTGTCGCTTATAATCTGGTGACCATGCTGAACGATTGGAAGGATGGCAGGTATGCGGCCAAGAGCACCCATGCCCCGGTCAAGGACTTCGGCATTACCGGGCAGTTCAACTGCATGGAATGCCATGGCAACAACGTGCCGGTGCCGCCGATGGCCAAGAAATGACGCCCCTTTTTGGCGGGCTGTCGCACAACTTCTTTTTGGGGCGGACGGGCAGTAAAAGGGTTCGGGGGACATTCTGCCTAAGTCCGGCGGATTAGGCGGATGTCCCCCGAAACCAAGCGGGCCGTGCGGCAAAAGGCACCGGTGATGATTGTTTCCCTGCGCCGGAAAAAGCGCGGCTTAAAACTAAAGCCCTTTCTTCTCGAACCAACGCAGGAGCAGGATGCCCCCTGCGATAAAGACAGCGATCACCGGCCAGTGATTGATGCCGAGGAGCTGGGGGATGGTGATCTTGCCGAAATCCCCCCAGGTGAGCACCGTTTGTTTGATCAGCGGATAGGATTCGGCATAGAGCGCCGCGCCAAGCAGCATCCCGGCAATACCCCAGATTGCATCCCAGCGGCCTTCGCCCAGCGCCCCGGCGGAGGTGCCGGGGCAGTAACCGAGCAGCCCCCAGCCCAGTCCGAAGATCAACCCGCCCAAGATGTTGCCGCCCAGGATCGTGGCCTTGAGGGAAAACTTGGCCAGCCCCAAATCCTGGAGCAGATAGACCCCGACCATCCCCACCAGCACGGTGGTGGCCATGAACTTGACAATGGTCATATCCTGAAGGCGCAGGGCGCCCAGTTGCTTGTCGTAGCGCAGCACCCTCCCCTTTTGAAGCAAAAAGCCAAAAAGCACGCCGGTAACGAGACCTGCCAGGAGTTGGTTCATGATTGCCCTCCCTTGCCGTAAACCAGGCGCGCCATGACGATACCGCCGATAAAAAAGCAGACCAACGCAATCAGGCCACTTACTGCCAGCTGGAGCGAACCGCTCAGCCCGTGACCGCTGGGTCAGCCGTCGGCCAGGCGGGCGCCGTACATGGCGACCGTCCCGCCGACAAAGGCGGCCACCCCCCGCTTGAGGGCCGAGGGGCCGAATCGGGCCCGCCACATGTCCGGCACCGCCTGGAGTTTAAAGCTGCCCGAAGAAAGGGCCGCGATGAACGAGCCGACCAGGATGCCGACCACGAACATCCACTGCCAGTCCACAATGGGCTTCTCCTTAAGGAAATACTCCATCTGCGCAATGCGCTCCGGGCTGAAGAGCTGCTCGATCATCCCGGCGCCCCGCACAAAGGTGGTCGAGGCCCCTGCGTATTTGCCGGTGAGCCAGACCGAGCCGACGATCACCAGCCCGCTCAAGGCCCCGGCCACGTAGGGGTTCCATTGTCCCTGTTCCATTCGCCTTGCCATAACCGCCCTCCTTCTGGGTTGCTGTTGCTTGGTGGTGAAGAGTTGCCGCACCTGTTTTTAGGATAGCGAAGCGCAAGAGGCTTGGCCATTGAAAACGGCAATGGTCGGTGAGGCAAAATGTCGCAGGGACTACTCCTGGCTCCCTGCCCAATTTTTTTCTGGAAACCTCCAGCCGGTGTCTATAGACTAATAATAGCACGAAAAAACAGCTTGTTGGTTTTCCAGATAAAACCACGCAGCCGCACAGGTGCCGCCATGAAATTTGAGAAAACGGTTAAAAGCCTCCTCTCTCCAGCCGGCGTTTCCATCAACGGCGACCAGCCCTGGGACATCCGGGTCAAGAATCGGGGCTTCTTCCCCAAGGTGCTGCTGCGCGGCTCCCTGGGGCTGGGGGAATCCTACATGGCCGGCGACTGGGAGTGCGAGATGCTCGACGATCTGGTCTGCCGGATCTTCCGGGCCGATGTTCCCGACCAGATCAGCTGGACCAGCGAAGCCAACGACTGGGTCAAAGCGCGCCTTTTCAACCTGCAGCGCAAAGGCAGGGCCTTCAATATCGGCCGGGTGCATTACGATATCGGCAACGACCTCTACGCCAAGATGCTCGATAAGCGGATGATCTACAGCTGCGCCCTCTGGGACGGCGCTCCCGATCTGGACACCGCCCAGGAGAACAAGCTTGCGCTGATCTGCCGCAAGCTGGGCCTCGTGCAAGGCATGACCCTACTGGACATCGGCTGCGGCTGGGGCGGACTGGCCCGGTTCGCGGCGGAGCGCTACGGCGTTTCGGTCACCGGCATCACCGTCTCCCGGCAGCAGGCCGAACTGGCCCGGCAGCACTGCAAAAAACTGCCGGTCAAGATCCTGCTCCAGGACTACCGGAGCCTGAACGGCAATTTCGACCGGGTGGTCTCCATCGGCATGTTCGAGCACGTCGGCGCCAAAAACTACCGGACCTACATGCGCAAGGTTCGTGAACTGCTCGGTGCCGACGGGCTCTTCCTGCTGCACACCATCGGCAACAATCGCAGCATCCATTACACCGATCCCTGGATCGACCGCTACATCTTCCCCGACTCGGTGATCCCCTCCATCTCCCAGATCAGCAAGGCCGCCGAGAATCTCTGGGTAATGGAAGACTGGCACAACATCGGCCCCGATTACGACAAGACCCTGCTGGCCTGGTGGGACAACTGCGAAAAGCACTGGGACCAGCTGCCGCCCCGCTACGACGAAAAATTCAAGCGGATGTGGCGCTACTACCTGCTGGCCTGCGCCGGCTCCTTCCGCGCCCGGAAGACCCAGGTCTGGCAGATCGTCTTCTCGCCGGGCGGCCTGCCCGAGGGCTACCGCCGCCCGGTTCTCAAAGAAAAATGATTTTCAGGGCCCGGCCCGCATGGCTGTGCGATAAAAAATATGGGGATATCCCTGGTTTTTTCATATTGCCCTCCCTAGCCACTGGTGGTACTCTTTGAAATACAATAGGAGGTACAACCAATGGCACGATCACCGCAGATTATTCCCATCTCGGACCTTCGCCAGAATGCAAGCGGCATCCTCAAGCGCATGACAGCTTCCCGCGATCCTCTGTTCATCACCCAACGTGGCCGGGCAACCGCCGTGATGGTCAGCATGGATGAGTACGAACACACCCAGCACGAGCTTGAAATTTTACGGTTACTGGCCCGGGGCGAAAAAGAAATCGAGGCCGGAGGCGGTTTCGACCTGAAAACCGTGTTGGCGGAAGCGGATACCCTGTTGGCGGAACAACAACCGTGAAGATCGTTTTTACCCCATCGGCGCGCGACCAGTTTTTACGCGCCCTTGCCTATATCCGCCGCGACAAACCGTCAGCGGCGGTTTCGTTTCGGCACCAGGCAGAGCAAACGCTCGCGCGGCTCCAGGATTACCCGGAGTCCGGGCGAACTCTCCCCGAGTTTCCCGACACCCACTACCGTGAGGTGATCGTTCCTCCGTATCGCTTCTTCTATCGGGTCAAAGAAAATGTTGTCTGGATTGTGGCTGTATGGCATGACGCGCAGTTGCCGGACCGTCCGGCAGAAGATGAGCAAAAGCGACGAAGGTAACGACCCGCAGCCCTCTGTTTGACTGGGAATCACAGAGTGTTCAAGAAATTACGCCTTCCTAAATCCCTCAATCAACCACATCTCCTTGTGCCTTATTTGTGATAGCCCTGAAGAGGCTTTGATCTTGGTCGAAAAAAAAGAAGCACCCATCCGCCATCTTCTCCGCGCGCTCCGTTCCCGGAACTACCGCCTCTTCCTCGCAGGGCAAGGCGTGTCCCTGGTCGGGACCTGGATGCAGCATGTGGCCATGAGCTGGCTTATCTACCGGCTTACCGGCTCCGCCCTGCTGCTGGGGGTTGTCGGTTTCACCAGCCAGATTCCGACCCTCTTCCTCTCCCCGGTGGCCGGGGTGCTCGCCGACCGCTGGGACCGGCGACGCCTGCTGCTGACCACCCAGTCCCTGGCCATGCTGCAGGCGGCCCTGCTTGCCCTGGTCGTGCTCACCGGGGTCGTGCAGGTCTGGCAGATCATCTTCTTGAGCCTGATCCTGGGCCTGGTCAATGCCTTTGACATCCCGATCCGCCAATCCTTTGTTGTCGAGATGGTCGACCAGCGCGAGGACCTGGGCAACGCCATTGCCCTCAACTCCTCCCTGGTCAACGGAGCCCGGCTCCTCGGCCCGGCCATCGCCGGTTTGCTCATCGCCTCGGTGGGCGAAGGGATCTGTTTTGTCCTCAACGCCCTCAGCTACCTGGCGGTCATCGTCGCCCTTGCGGCCATGCGCATCCAACCCGTTGCCCATCCCCGCCCAGCCAGACGCCCTATCCTGCATGAACTCCGGGAAGGCTTTCTCTACGCTTACCGGTTTGGCCCGATCCGCAGCATCCTGCTCCTCCTTGCCCTGGTCAGCCTCATGGGCATGCCCTATTCCGTGCTGGTGCCGGTCTTTGCCAAGGATATCCTGCACGGCGGCGCCCACACCTTCGGCTTTCTCATGACCGCCGCCGGCAGCGGCGCCCTGGTCGGCACCCTCTATCTCGCCTCCCGCCACAGCGTCCGCGGCCTCGGCCGGGTGATTGTCCGGGCGACGATCCTTTTCGCCCTCGGCATCGCCACCTTTGCCCTGTCCGGCAATTTTCCCCTCTCGCTGGTCGCCCTGGCCTTGGCGGGCTTCGGGGGTATGACCCTGGTCGCCTCCTGCAACACGGTGCTGCAAACGATTTTGGATGAGGACAAACGCGGCCGGGTCATGAGCTTTTTCACCATGGCCTTCATCGGGGTGGCGCCGTTTGGCAGCCTCGGGGCCGGGGCCATGGCTGGGATCATCAGCCCGCGCGACACCTTGCTTCTCGGGAGTGTCGGTTGCCTGGTCGGGGCGGCGGTTTTTGCCCGCTACCTCCCGCAGATCAGGGAGAAGGTGCGGCCCATCTATCTGCGCATGGGCATCATCCCGGAAGTCGCGAGCGGCCTGGAGACCGCGGCGGAACAACCGCCGTTGGTGGAGAGCGTTAAGCGGAAGGATGATGGAGCCGAAAAGGACTAGGCGTGCATTTCCCCGGCCTTTTCTTGACTACTACCCTGCATCCGCGATAGTCTTTTCTCATGGACATAATTCAGAATCAGGAGGGAAAGCCATGGAACAGGAAACCGCAGCCGTTTGTATAAAATGCCAAAAATCCCCCGCAAGCCTGATGCGATGCAAGGAATGCCTTACCTATTTTTGCGGCGAATGTTTTCCGCCGTTCACCGTCGATACCGGGGTGATCCCGGACAGGATGGATATCTGCCCCAAATGCGACAGCAGGGAGGTTGAGCATCTTAAAAAACCGTAG
>DASWIU010000190.1:0-1600 GCA_036397515.1 Desulfurivibrionaceae bacterium
GCGCCGGTTGCCAAGCTGGTGAATTTCTTTGCCACCTCGAAACGGGGGGCGGTGCGCATGGCCGGTGATGACGAAGAATAGCATCGGCATCATCGCCGGCGGCGGTCAGTTCCCCAAACTCTTTGCCGAGGCTGCCAAGAAGGCGGGGCGCGAGGTGGTGATTGTCGCGCACCAGGGGGAGTCCTGGCCCGAGCTCGAAACCGTTGCCGATCGCTTCTGTTGGGTAAAGCTCGGCCAGCTGGGGCGGATCATAGGTTTTTTCCGGGAACATGGGGTTACGGAAACCGTTTTTCTGGGCGATATCACCAAAACCAGAATTTTCAAGGATGTCTGGCCGGACCTCAAGGGTCTGACCCTGTGGAACAAAATAGACATCCGGCAGGACGATGCGATCCTGCGGGCGGTGGCCGACGCCTTGGAAAAAGAGGGCATCCATGTTCTGGAATCCACCCTTTACCTCAAGGAGTTGCTTTTTCCCAAGGGGGTGCTCACCAAGAAGAAGCCCACGGCCGAGCAGCTGGAGGACATCCGCTTCGGCTGGCAGACCGCCAGGGCCATCGGCGCCCTGGATATCGGGCAGTGCGTTGTGGTCCGGGACCGTACCGTGCTGGCGGTGGAGGCCATCGAGGGAACGGATGCCGCCATCACCCGGGGCGGCATCCTGGGGAAAGAGAAGGGGGTGGTGGTCAAGGTGAAAAAGCCCAAGCAGGATTTCCGTTTCGACCTGCCGGCCATCGGCGGAAAAACCATCGAGACCATGTCTGCGGTCAAGGCCGCGGTCCTGGCGGTGGAAACCGGCCAGGCCCTGCTCTTTGATCGGGAGGCCGTGATCGACATGGCGAACCGGGCCGGGATTGTTGTGGTCGGAGTGGAGGAGTTGGCGGACGGAACCCTGTCGTTGTAGTAACTGCTCAGCAGCACCACATCTGCTTTGTCATCGGCCTGCTCATGTGCAACAGCACACTTCGCAGACCTCTTCCGCGCATCTGTGGCACTGCTGAGCAGTTACTTGCTGTAGTTTTTTTCGTAACCTGTACTCAGTCATCAGGAAGATACCACTCATGAAAGCCATGGTTCTGGCCGCCGGCCTCGGCACCCGCCTGCGGCCCTATTCCCTGAAGCGCCCCAAGCCCCTGTTTCCGGTGCTTGACACCCCCCTCCTGACCCATACCCTGACTCAGCTCCGCCGGAGCGGGGCCGAAGGGATCGTGGTCAATGCCCATCATCTCCGGGAACAGATCAGGGCCATGCTTCAGGGGCAAGAGGATGTCCACGTCCAGATGGAAGACATGGAGCTGGGAACCGGGGGCGGCCTGCGTCTGGCGCAAAGCCATTTTGGCGAGACCCCCTTTCTGGCGGTTAATGGCGATATCGTCCACGATCTTGACCTGGCCGCAATCTATCGGAGCCACTGCGCCTCCGGCGCGGATGTGACCATGGTGCTGCACGATTGTCCGCGGTTCAACAATGTCCGGGTCAATGGCGAGGGTCGGATTATGGGTTTTTCCGGTCCAGCAGGGGAGGGTGAGCGGCTTCTGGCCTTCACCGGGGTGCAGGTCATCAATCCGGCGGTTCTCTCTCTGATCCCAGAGGGTGTTTT
>DASWIU010000191.1:0-6332 GCA_036397515.1 Desulfurivibrionaceae bacterium
ATTTACTCCGAGGCCGAGTACCTGCATTACCTGGGAACACCTCTGCCCGCGTACGGGGCATGGCGTACGGGCCTGCCGCCGCAATGGTATCCAACCCACACGAATGCCTATTACGTGGGGGTTACAGGCGGTTCCTTCACGGAAGTGTCGTGCATGGGCATGCCCAGCGCCATTCCACACCTGCAGGCCGAGAACAACCGCTTCGGCAATCCGTTCGGCACCGAGATCGCGCTGCTCCGCACCAGTACAGGAGGCATGGCCCGAATGGCGGTCAGTTGGGAAATACCGGGCACCGGTGACGAAACGGGTCGAATCTGGACCGAGAAGGGAATTTTCGACGGCTTTTTCAAGGGCATGGATGGGAAGGAGGCGCCATTGATCAAACGGCCGCCTCTCCCGCCGGGAGTTCAGCCCGCTGGCCACGGCGGCTCGCACGGCTATCTGATGAGTGAGTTCATAGAGGCCATCCTGCTGGACCGCAAGCCGCTTGTGGACGTGGCGCAGGCATTGAACCTGACGGTGCCCGGCATTGTCGCGCACCAGTCGGCGATGCGGAACGGGGAATTACTGAAGATTCCGCAGTATGTTCTTTGATTCGTAACCGTCATTCCGGCGAAGGCCGGAATCCAGGGCCGGTTGTTTTTTCTGGACCCCGGCTTTCGTCGGGGTGACGACGCAAGCCCGAAGAGCGGCACAGCCAGCAGAATGGCGGAGACACATCGCCTGCGGTGAGCAGAATTATATCGACTTTTTAACTGCCTTGCGTTGCTCTTGTCATCCGATAGAACTTACCGAACACAAAGATGTAGATACCTGCCGCCAACAGGGTACTCACATAGTTGGCAGTCAAGAGTCCTGCCGTAGGGAAATAGTTGTAAACATACACTCCCAGGACCTGGGAGCCTACCAGAGCTCAAACTATAGCCCATTGGGTTGGCGAAAAGTCGCTTTTGTAAAAGTAATTGGCAAAGTAACTGCGGAGCAGATACAAGCTAAAGACCCCCCAGCCGATCGTAGCGATGTAGGACGCATTAATTAACAGGAAAGATACGTCTTTTATATCGAGGTTATATTGCGTTTCCAGATACAGCGTCATTCTAAATAAGCTCAACCCGAACAGGCAGGTAATGGGAATGATGATAAAGTAACTGGGCAGCACAGCATTTTGTGGAAAACTGGCGGACTTTACCTGCCAATAAATCAACAAGGTGAACTTGGCAACAAACAGCAAGATGCCGGCGCCTAGGGCGAAGAATGAGACCATAGCAGCAATGGATGCAACCATTTCATTGCTTGCCATTGTGGCTATTCCTGAGCCGGTTAAGTTGACCAGACCGAACGCAAAAGCATCGATCAACCATACAAACGATAATTTCGAGGTATCCAGGGGCTGGGTTATCCAGATGTTAAGAAGCTTCAATTCAAGCCCGAGGAGTGCAAACAGCAGGAATCCGAAAAAAACCAAGGCAGGCATCATGAGGGCCTGGATGTTGGATGACAGCTCCGGAATAAAAAAAGCCAGAGGAGCCAAGATCACATTTGCGCTCATGGAGAGAGAAGCAATGGGCACCAAAATACCGACATTACTGGTTGGTGGCCCGCTCATATAATGAGCATATTCCTCTTTGTTGGAAAGCCATCGCGTGAGGCTCCTCAAGAAAACAACACTTGCAAGTATGTTTACAAGTGAGAACGCAAGCATAATTCCGATCAGAGGGAGATAGAGAGTAATCTGCTCCGCAGTCAACCTATCCCAGGGGATATCCGCCAGCGTTACCAGCCCTTTTCCGTGAGGTACGGCAAACTGCAGGTAATTGAAGGCCATTAGGGCGAGCCCCCCGGCAGCCAAAGGTATCTGAAATACAAAGGGTGTAAAGGACATCGTTGCCTTCCTCCTTCATCTTTTAGAATGCTTACTGAGCGTCAATGTTCTTTCCTTTCCGCTCCGCTCCTCTCCCTTTGAACCCTAGAAGGTTATTATCCTGTCGCTCTCTTTTATGAGGGCATGCATGTCTTTCATGCCTCCAAGAGGGCACACTTCCGTCGGGCTGCTCCCTCTTAGTTTCAGGCAGGTTCCGCAGGATAATATCGAGCCTCCGGCAGTGAGAAAATCATTCATTTGCCGGGCAACCGGAAATTTTTCAGTATCAAGGGATTCCGCCTCAACCCCTCTTCCGGTCAGAAACATTTTGACCTCTTCGCCTGCGGTTATAGCGAAATTGCCATACCTGAAGGCGTTCCACACGGTTTCGGGATCGTTTGAATAGATAATGATGCCGATTTTCATTAGTTTCTCCTTTCGCCGGGGTACTTTCCTTTTTTAGTTATCGGGCAGCACGCAGGAGCCGGCAGGTCCTCCGTGTAATCTTTCCGCAAGAGTTCGATGAGATCGAGGATGATGGGGTCTTTCAGGAAATAGCACCGTAGACGGCCGTCTACGTAATAATCAATGACGTCGTATCTTCTCAGCAGCATTAAGTGCTGGGAGATATTAGGCTGGCTGATTGCAAGGAACTCATCAAGGTCACTGACGCACTTGACGCCTTTAGTCAACTCATCGAGTATTTTTATCCTTACCGGATGAGCAAGAATTTTAAGTAATTCAATCTTTTTCCCTAAGGACCGCATACGGATATTCCCCCCAACGTATTCAAATATATTTATATAATAATATTTGAATATATACCGTCAAGCAAAAAATACCTCCGCAAAGACATAAGGGGGCGTTGCTTGCTATCTAGCTATTGTCAGGGAAAAATTAAGAGTGCTTCTGAAAGGGACTGAAACGAGGAGAGATAGACTTCAGCTTGCAGTCTTCAGCTTACCCTTGAATGGACGGCTGATGAGGATCCCTGCCTCGTACAGCCCGAAAAGCGGCACGGCCAGCAGGATGGCGGAGAGCACATCGCCCGCGGTGAGCAGAAAGGCGAGGATCAGGATGGCGAGATAAAAGTATTTTCGCTGCCGGGCAAAATAGCCCTTGGAGACGATCCCGGCCTTGGCGGCCATGACCATGAGGAAGGGGACCTCAAAGGCCAGCCCGAAGGTGAGCGAGGTCCGGGCCACAAAGGTGAGGTAGGCATCGAGCCGGAGCAGGGGCTCCAGCTGCGCATCGGCAAAGCTCAGCAGAAACGAGAGCGTCTCCGGCAGAACCACCCAATAGGCAAACACCACCCCGCCGGCAAAAAGGGCCGTGGCCCAGAAGACCACCGCTCGCGCCATCCTGCGCTCATGACGGTGCAGCCCCGGAGCAATGAACATCCACAGCTCGTAGCAACAGACCGGAAAACCGATCATCAGCCCGGCCAGCAGGGAAATCTTCAGGTAGCTGACAAAGGCCTCGGTGAGGTTGGTGTAGACGAGTTTGGCCAGATTGGGATGGCCCTTGATCAGAGGGACCATGAGAAAACGGACGAGGTGCTCGGAAAAAGCATAGGCGATGAGGGTGGCCGCCAGGATGGCCAGGAAGGAGACCAGCACCCGATTCCGCAGCTCCCGGAGATGATGGGCAAAATGTCCGACCAGTACCGTCATTCCGCCAATTTCTCTTCTTTGGTCTCGGGGGCCTCGGGTTCGGCGGGGGTCACGACGGGGTTGGAATCAGGCGGCGAGATAGCGTCAATCTCCTCTGCGTCCGGCTCGTCGGGAACCGTGGTGGAAGGCAGATTGGGATAGTCATCCCCCAGCCGCTGCTGCCAGGGGTCTTGACCCAAATCCTCTTTCATATCCTCGTGCAGGCTCTCCTTGAGGGACGAAGCGGTTTTTTTCAGATCGAGCACAACCTTGGCAATGGATTTCGCCATTTCCGGGAGTTTTTCCGGGCCTACCACAATAAGCGCGATGCCCATGATCAGGATCAACTCGGGAAGCCCTATGCCAAACATGCCGTTGCCTCGATAGGTCCGCAAAAATCCAACCCGCCGCAAAAATCGTCGGCGCCTCAAATCCAGTGGGCAATCTACGGCATTTGCCCGAGGGTGTCAAGACAGGCGCGCCCGGAGAGCGCACTGGGCATCATCGATTGTTGAAATCGCAGAAAGCCGCGATTTCAACGGCGGGCGCTTGTAACCCTGGAACCTATTGCTCCGGCGGTTAAATATACAAAGCTGATGATAGCTATCGCGGCTGAAGCCGCTCCTACAAACAACCGAGATATCCGACCCGGTAGGAGCGGCTTCAGCCGCGATAACTCTTTCACTGTTTAACCACCGGAGCAATAATATCACGGACCTATGTCAGCCGTCCCTTTGTATGAGACTCACCGCGATTGACTTTTTATTTTCCTTTGGCTATGGTGCCTGTTGCTGTACACGGTACGATAAAAATATGAGCCCAGCGGCGGCTCACGGATAACCTTATTTTCGGATGATTGCGGAGGAAAAGCAAGATGGCCAATGTGGTGATTGTCGGGACGCAATGGGGCGATGAGGGCAAGGGCAAGATCGTTGACCTGTTGACGGAGCACGCCGACTTCGTCGTCCGTTTTCAAGGCGGCAACAACGCCGGCCACACCCTGGTGGTGAACGGCAAGAAGTACGTCTTCCACCTGATCCCCTCCGGCATCCTCTACGACAACAAGATGTGCTTCATCGGCAACGGCGTGGTCCTCGACCCCGGCGTTCTGCTTGAGGAGATGGACAAGCTCGCGGCCAGCGGGTTGCCGGTGAATCCGCAGCGGTTGATGATCAGCGAGCGCGCCCACCTGATCATGCCCTACCATCGGCTCCTCGACTCCTGCAGCGAATCGGCCCTGGCCAGCGGCAAAAAGATCGGCACCACCGGCCGGGGCATCGGCCCCTGCTACGGCGACAAGATTCTCCGCAAGGGCATCAAGGCCGGAGATCTGCTGGACGCCGGGTCGCTGATGGAAAAACTCCGCGAAAACCTGGAAGAAAAGAATTTCCTCTTCAGCAAGAAATTCAACTGCGAACCGCTTAAAGCCGAGGCGGTCTACGACGAATACATGCAGTACGCCGAGCGGCTTGCTCCTTATATCGATAACGTTTCCGTGGCCCTGGACGATGGCCGCAAGGCCGGCAAGCACATCCTCTTTGAGGGCGCCCAGGGCACCCAGCTGGACATCGACCACGGCACCTACCCCTTTGTCACCTCCTCGAACACCGTTTCCGGCAACGCCTGCACCGGCAGCGGCTTCGGCCCTTCCCACATCGACTGCGTCATCGGCATCCTCAAGGCTTACACCACCAGGGTTGGCGAGGGACCTTTCCCCACCGAACTGCTGGACGGCGTCGGCGACGAATTGCAGCAAAAGGGCGGGGAATTCGGCGCCACCACCGGCCGCAAGCGCCGCTGCGGCTGGCTGGACGGAGTCATTGCCCGCGAGGCCGTGCGCTTGAACGGGATCAACGGCCTGGCCATCACCAAGCTCGATGTCTTGAGCGGCCAGCCGACCCTGAAACTGGCCACCAGCTACGAGGCGGACGGCAAGAAATTGACCGCCATGCCCGGCAATATCAAGACCTTTGCCAAGCTGCAGCCGGTCTACGAGAACCTCGCAGGTTGGAGCGAAGAGATCAGCCAGGCCCGCAACGTGGACGATCTGCCGGCCAAGGCCCGCGATTACGTGAAACGCATCGAGGAATTCACCGAGACCCCGGCCTACATCCTCTCCGTGGGCCCGGGCCGCGAGCAGACCATGCTCCTCAACAACCCCTTCCAGAAATAACCAGAAGGAAGACGATGAGCACAGAGCTGCGGCCCGACAGTTACGCCCGGCACACCCTGGAGCGCTACACCGGCTCCAGCGTCAAGGACTTCGGCTCCCACATCCTGCTCTGCAATTTCCACCGCTACATCGACGATTTCGCCCGCATCACCGGCAACCCGATCCAACGCGGCCACTGGAGCGTGGTCCACGACCGCAAGCGGGACTTGAGCATCATCAACCACGGAGTCGGTTCGCCCTCGGCAGGCATTGTCATGCACTGCCTCTCCTTTCTCGATGAAATAAAATGCGTGCTCATGCTCGGCATGTGCGGCGGCATCGATGATGTCCTGGAGATCGGCGACATCATCATTCCCACCGCCAGCATCCGGGACGAGGGCACCAGCCCCCACTATCTGCCCAAGGATGTCCCGGCCCTGCCCTCGATCCACGTCAACCGCATCTGCGAACAGGTCATCACCAGCGAGCTGAAGATGCTCCCCAAGTCGGGCATCCTGATGACCACCGACTACCGGATGTGGGAGTTCGACCCCGAATTCATCGAATACATCCGCAAACACCGGATCATGGCCATCGACATGGAGATCGCCACCCTGTTCGCGGTGGGCTATGCCCTCAATGTGCCAACCGGCGCCATGATGCTGGT
>DASWIU010000192.1:0-7960 GCA_036397515.1 Desulfurivibrionaceae bacterium
ACGTGCTTATCGATACGGGCCTCGGCAACAAGCTGACGGACAAGCAGAAGGGGATCTTCCGGGTGCGTGCCGAATGGGATCTTCTGGCTGGCTTGGCCCGGCTCGGCCTTTCCCGCGAGGCGATCAGCCATGTTTTCCTCACCCACGGCGATTTCGACCATGCCGGAGGGGTCACCATGCTGGGCGACACGGGTGGGCAGGAGCTGACTTTTCCCGCGGCTATGCATTACATCCAGCGCCGGGAGTGGGAGGATGTGCTGGCCCCCAACCAGCGTTCGGCCGATGCTTACTGGCCGGAGAACTTCGCAGGTCTGGTCGTGGGGGAAAACCTTCATCTGGTCGAGGGCGAGGAGGAGATTATGCCGGGGGTGCGCTTGGCGCGGACCGGCGGCCATACCAGGGGGCATCAGGCGGTCTGGCTCGCCTCCGGGGGAGAGGCGGCCCTGCATTTGGGCGATCTCCTGCCCATGCCCGCCTACAGCAACCCGCTCTGGATCACGGCCTACGACAACTTTCCCCTGGATTCCATCGCGGCCAAGGAACAATTCCTGGGACAGGCGATCCAGAAGGATGCCTGGTTGCTTTTCTATCATGACCCGAAAATTTTGGCCTGCAAGCTCGACGAAAAGGGTGCGGTGCGGGAAGCTTTTTGCGCGAAATAAAAGAGAGGGGAACCGCTGTATTCTTTTGTCCTTTTTCTTTGCGTGCCCAAGGAGAAAAGATTACGGCCAAAGGGAGCAATTCGCCCAACAACCTCTGTCTGTTGAGAAAGCCTGGGTGAATTTTCCAGAGCCGCATGCGGTGCTCCGGTTGGTATTTTGGCCGGCGCGGACAAATACGGCTTGCCTTTGCAAAAAAAAGTGGCATAAGCTTTGGGAGTTTTTTCTTGATGGTCGCCCCCAAAGAGGGTAACACCCGGCTCTTATCACCACGGGTCCGGGCTCTGGAGTTGCAGGAACATGGCTGAAAAACTGAAAATTTTGATTGCCGAGGACGAAGAGGTAACCCGCCAGCTTCTCCAGATCGCCTTCCGGGACGGGGAGCAGTTTGAGGCCCGGGTGGTGAGCGATGGAGAGCAGGCCCTGGCGGCCTTCAAGAAATGGCAGCCCGATATCGTTTTGATGGACATCATGATGCCGCACATGAACGGCTTTACCACCCTGCAGGCCATCCGCCAGACCCTGAAGGACACGGCCACTACGGTGATCATGGTCAGCTCGGTCACCGACAAGCAGGACATCGTGGCCTGCGCCAAGCTCGGCATCCAGGGCTATGTGCTCAAGCCCTTTGAGGTAAAAAAACTGGCCGCCATCGTGGTCGGGTATCACCGGCAGCATAAAAAAGTCAAAAAAGTTTCCTAGAGCGGCAGGATCTGCACCTCTTCCCTGGTGGGATGGGCGCCCTGCAAAAACAAGCCCTTGCGCCCGTCGATGCTGATCGGGTCGCCGAAACGGATCTCGCGGCCGTTGATCTCGCAGCGCTCTTCCGCCTCGTACACCTTCAGGGCATTGCAGCCCACCACACAGGTTTTTTCCAGCCGGATGGTGACCACCGCCGCGTGGGAGGTCTGACCGCCGCGCGCGGTGAGCAGACCCTCGGCCATGGCGATCTCCTTGATATCCTCGGGCACGGTGTCCTGCCGGATGAGGATCAGCGGGGTGGCCGGGTCTTCCTCCTTGAGCTGCCGGATATTGGCCGCGGTGAACACGGCGCGTCCCGAAAGGGCGCTGCCGGAAACGCCGATGCCGATACCGAGCAGGGCTTTTTCCAGCTCCTTGCCCTCCGCGAATACCGCGAATTTTTCCCGTTTCTTGATGGTGATCATGTCCCGGGTCTGGAGGAGAAACAGCTCCGTATCCTCCGGCCCTTCAAAGGTGAACTCGATCTCCTGGGGGTTCCAGCGCTTTTCATAGACCAGCTCCCGGGAGATGGAGAGCAGCCGCTGGTAGATCTTGGGGAACTTTATTTCCAGGCTGTTTTCCTCGGGGCGGCCGTCCAGCTGGGCCTGTTCCACCGAGATGGGCTGGGTATTGACCAGGCCGCTCACGATATCCTCGCCCTGGTCGCCGGCGGCGTAATCGCCCCACAGGGCCACCCGGCTCACCTTGCGGTAGGGATGGGCGGTGAAGAGCACGCCGCTGCCCGATTCCGGCCCCAGGTTGCCGTAGACCATGGCCTGGATAATGACCGCCGTGCCCCATGCCTCGGAGACATCCATCAGGCTCCGGTATTCCTTGGTTTTCTGCGTGTACCACGAGTTGAGCACCAGCTCCACCGCCCCGGTCAGCTGCTGCCACGGGTCGGCGGGAATGCCGATCCCCTGCCGGCGGATGTTCCGTTGGTATTCCAGGGCCAGCTCCCGCATCTGGGGCGCGGAAAAATCCTTTTTCACCATGATGCCGTAACGGGTCTTGGCCTCGTCCATCAGAGTCTGGAACACCTCGCGGTCCATGCCCTCGGCCATGGCCCAGGATTGGAGAAAGCGGCGGTAGTTGTCCCAGGCCAGATAGTCGATCTGGCAGGAGGGGGGGTAGCCCTCGCCCGAGGATGCGGCAAAGCCCTGACTGATCTCCTCGTTGAGCCCCACGTTGTGGATGGTGGCCATCATCCCCGGCATGGAGATGGCCGCGCCGCTGCGCACGGAAAGGAGCAGGGGGTTGGCCGGATCGCCGAAGCGCCGGCCGGTTTTTGTTTCCAGCTCGGCCAGGGATTTTTTGATCCGGCCCATGAACTCGTCGCGCGCCTTGTAGAAATCCTTGATCACCGGCCAGCAGCGGAAGATCTCCGTGGTGATGATAAAGCCGGGCGGCACGGGTTTGTGGTCCGTGGCCAGGACCGTCAGGTTGAAGCCTTTGTTGCCCAGGAGGATCAGGTTGTTGGTGCGGTGGTTCTTGAGGTGCAGGCTGCTGATGGCCCGGTCCGGGTTGTAGGTCATCAACAGGTCGAGATGCTCCTCGCTTAAAATCTCCTTCTGGTGCTCCAGGGTCTGATGGATGCGGGTGATGAAGTTGTCCAGATGCTGGAGGCCGAAGGTGGTGGCGATCAGATCCCGCATGAAGGTTTCCGAGAGCCGGAGGATGCTGGCGGGCAGATCGTCCGTGTCCCAGAGCGAGCGGTGCTTGGGCAGCAGGTTGGCCTCGCCGATCTTGGGGATGATGATGGAGAGGTTGTTTTCGTGGATGTTGGTGTAATAGGTGTAGATGATGTCCTTCACCCCCTCGGTGAAGCCCCGGAAGATGTCGAGGTACTGGGTGTAGGAGAACCGTTTGATGTTGAAGGAACCGGTCAGCAGCGACATGTAGGTTTCCAGCCGCCGACTGGTGATGCCGTCGATCTTCAGGGCCCGCAGGTAGAGGCGCAGGCATTTGATGATCCGGATAAAGGTGGCCCGGGTGATGAAGGCGAGGTTGACGGTCTCGGGCAGCTTTTCCAGATAGACGTTGGCCAGGTTCTCCAAGCGGAAGGTGAGGCCGAGGGCGTCGAATTTCTTCTCCCGGTAGCGGCCGTAGACCGAGGGGATGTCCACGGCGATGTGCCGCTTGTAGTAGATATCCTCCTTGGCCTCGAATTTTTCCGGGCTCTGGATGGTGGCCTTGAGCTGCTCCAGGGTGTCGAGAAGAGCCTCCAGGCACTGGAAGGTATCGCAGATTTCCAAATCGCCCAGCAGCTGCTCCATCTCCGGAAAGCCTGAGTTGGCGGCAAGATGGAGCTGGTGGCGGATCTCCTGCACCCCCAGGTTGTACTTCTGGTGGCAGAGCCGGTACATCTCGATGAGCAGGGTGAAGCGGCGGACCTCTTCCGGCTTGAGGTCCTGCTGAGCGGCGAGCCAGGTGTCGCGGCGGCGGTCGTCCCAGGTCAGCAGCTCCTCGATCTTGCTGACCGGGCTGTCGCTCAGCACCCGGAGCATCAGGGTGTGGAGGTCGTCCACAAACACCCCCCGGGTGGTCACCTCCTTGAGCACCTCCTCGGGCAGATAGCCATCCAGGGCGGATTTGTCCAGGGTCTGCCAGAACCTGAAGATCGCCTCGATGAAATCGACGATCAGGTTGCTCGATTCCACATGGCTTTGCTTACGCAGAAAATGGATGAGCCGGTCCTTGCGCTTGTGCATCTCGTCGAGCTCGGTGGAGACATCGCGGAGCTGCCCTTCCGCCCCGATTTCATTGAAGAAAACAGGCATCAGCTTGGCGAACTGCTTGGCCAGATTGTAGATGGGCTCGATGGGGTGGTTCAAAAGCTGGGTGATATCGCGCTGGAAGAGATCGGTATCCTTGACGCAGGTGCCCGAGAGCTTGAGGTTGATGATCAGGGCGGAAAACAGGGTGGAGCACCACTTGGGCTCCTGCATGATCAGGCTGAGCCAGACCCGGATATTGTCC
The DNA here is from genome assembly GCA_036397515.1 of Desulfurivibrionaceae bacterium. GTDB lineage: Bacteria > Desulfobacterota > Desulfobulbia > Desulfobulbales > Desulfurivibrionaceae > Thiovibrio. Next base: position 4,380 of record DASWIU010000192.1, read on the forward strand.
AGGTGGGCCGGGTTGGTGATGGGCTGCCAGTCGTCGTTGAGCCCCTGAAAGTTGGCGTACTGAAAGCCGAAGCGCACCGTTTCAAAGAGAAAGGTTTCCACCAACCGGCTGTTGCCGCGCTGGAACACCTCGCTCCCCAGAACCTGGATGCACTGCAGCGAGGTGTGCGGATATTTTTTGACGTTGGCCTTCAGCAGCTGGAGGGTGGTGAGCAGGAAGCGCTCGATCTCCTCGAAGGTCTGCCGGCGGATGAGCTGAACCAGGCCCCGGTTGATCTCGCGCAGGGTTTCCTCGTGGATCAGTCCCAACCCGGCGGTATCCATGATCCGGAAGAGAAAGAGCAGCTTGCGGTTTTCTGCAAAGCGGTCCACCCCCAGGTCTTCGCTGGGAAGCTCCTCCCCGAGCCGGTCCGGCGCCTCTTTGTAGAGTCGGACGATGTCCATGTGGTTGGGCAGGGCAAGCATGGTGCCCAAAGCGTTCGGGGCGGCGGGATCGATCCGGCTGGCGGCGGCCAGATGCTCGTCCAGCTTCTGGTGGGAGATGGCGCTGAACAGGGGGCCGGAGCGCCAGCCCATGCAGAGCTCCCCGCATTGCTCGGTAAACCAGGCGAGGGGGTCTTCCTCGGCCAGCCAGTACTGGTAGTTGAGGGTCAGCACCCGCTGCAGGAGCCGGGCGGCGCTGGACTCACAGGTGCAGCCCGGCACGGCAAGGCAGAGTTCGTGGAGCCGGGTCAGGATCTTGCCCAGGGGATGGTGGCCCTGGACCAGAAAGAGGAGGGTCTCGTCATCCAGGTCGTGGAGGTGGTCGAAGCATTCGGCCAGGGCGTTCTGATAGCGCAGCAGGCTGTCGGGGGTGAGCAGGGAGGTCTGCTTGTCCAGATAGGCCAGGAGGCTTTCCATGGCCGTGGCCAGCAGCGGTTCGTTCTTGCGGGCATCCTCCACCGCCCCCAGAAAAATGCGGCAGAAGAGGGTGAAGGCCTCCGGCCCCTGCTCGTGCCGGAAATAATGATCGATATTCTTGAGGACAAAGGAGCGGAGCCTGGGCAGGATCATCTTCCAGTTGCGGAACGGATGACTGACCTCGTACAGCAGGGTCTCGATGTTCTTGCTTATACCCTTGTAATTGTTGACTATTTTCAGGAGTGGGAGCAGCGAGTCATCGATGGTCACCGAATCGACCGCGGTTTCAAGGAGATTGGCCTTGAGCGCGTCCGATTCCAGTTCCGGCGGGGTGTGTTCGGTGGTCATGGGAGCCCTGGGTGACTCAAAAGATTACGGCAACGAAACGGCGAGACGAGAACGGTTATAATCGTGGTGCGAGAAGGCGAGGATAGAGCAGGTCGGGGGAGTCAGCGTAGCGTCCCCCGACCTGCTCTGAAACAGGCTGTTATTTTTTAGCGGCTCGCTTGACGGCAACCGTCTTCGCAGACTTTGCCACCATGGATTTTTTTGCTGTGCCGGGCTTGGCTGCCGGTTTTTTGGCCGACTTGCCTGCCGCAGCCTTTGCGGTCGTCTTTACCGCAGGCTTGGCCGCGGCTTTCTTGGGAGCTTTTGCTTTAGACGAGGCGCTTGCAGTTTTTGGTTTGGCAGCAGCTTTTTTGGCTGGCAAAGCCTTCGACTTGCTTGCCGCGACCTTTGCGGTCGTCTTTACCGCGGGCTTGGCCGCGGCTTTCTTGGGAGCTTTTGCTTTAGACGAGGCACTTGCAGTTTTTGGTTTGGCAGCAGCTTTTTTGGCTGGCGAAGTCTTTGCCGACTTACTTGCCGCAACCTTTGCGGTCGCTTTTACCGCAGGCTTAGCGGCGGCTTTCTTTGGAGCTTTTGCTTTAGACGAGGCACCCGCCGCGGTTTTTGGTTTGGCAGCAGCTTTTTTGGCGGGCAATGGTTTTGCGGACTTCTTTGGTGCAACTTTTCCAGTAACCTTGGACTTCGGCATTCTCACTTCCTCCCTTAAGTTTAATTCTCTCCTTCGGTTTCGGAATATGTAATCTGCTTTGAACCGCAGCAAGGATATTTAGGGTTTACCAGAATTTGTCCAGTTATGTCCACACTTTGTACAGAGTTAATTGTATTCTTTTGGCTCTTTTATCATTTTTCCGGCATGACAGTCAGTATGCGTCGTCTCGTGACCCAGTCCCGATCCCTGTCTTTTCAACGGTTTCCGGCTTTTCATCATCAAAATCAGGTCCAGTCGGTAGGTCGGGTAGAGCAACGCGAAATCCGACCTCGCCCTATGGTTCAAAATGGATCATCCCCCCGTTTCCCCGCGCCTTATCGCCCAGAAATCTTCGCCGCTCGTAGGTCACGACGGTAAAGAAAAAAGCCGCTCTTTTTGCTCTCGACCCGCCGATATTGTCTGATTTACCTTTTGCGCTGGAGCTGTTGCGTCGGGTTTCGCTTTGCTCTACCCGCCCTACCGCACTGTTGCCATACCATGGTGACCGAGGCAAAGGGGGTTATTCGCCCCTGAGCCGATCTTCCCGGGCCTGTCCGCGGGGAGCGACCTTGGCCAGTTCCGTCAATTCCTCGGCCAGAAGGTCCAGCAGATCGTCCACCGAGATAATGCCGGCAAGCCCTCCCTCCTGATTGAGCACCGGGACCCGGCGTATTCCATGGGCCCGCATGAGCCGAATCGTCTCAACCACGCCGTCTTTTTCCTGCGCGCTGATGAGCTGCGGGCTCATGATATCGCCGACCATGAAGCTGTTGACCGGCAAGGATTTGGCAATGACCTCGATGACGATATCGCGGTCGGTCACGATGCCCACCGGAACCCGCTTCTCACCGACGAGGTCCATGACCACCAGGTCGCCCACATGGTACTGGCGCATGAGTTGCGCTGCTTCGGCGAGGCTGGTTTTTCTGGTGGCAAACACTACTTCCCGGTTGCAAATCTCTCCGATAGGCATGGTTTTCCCTCCCATATGTTGGTGAACGATTACCCGCTACGTAGCGGAACCAAAACGATTCGGTTCCCTGCCCTCCTGCGCCAACCACACGATTACAAGAATCCAGCCGACCACCGGAATGAGCCACAGCAGTTGCAGCCAGCCGCTCCGGTTGGTGTCATGCAGCCTCCGCGCCCCCACCGCCAGAGAGGGCAAAAGAGTTGCCAGCGAAAAAAGGGCGGAGGCCGCTTCCCCAATGATGCCGGCCGCGAGCCCAGCCAGCACGGTAAAGAGAACCCACCACCAGAATTCCGGGCGGGAGGCCCTCCCGTTGAACTCCGCGTATTTCGAGAAACAGGTACGGATGGATTCGCCGAAGGTCATCTGGTGTCCCCCTTTGTTGAATGGAAACGGGAAGCAGTTTCTTGCGGAATCGCGGGGCCGGAATAACCCCGTCCCTGTTCAATGATGTCATGCCCGGCGGACAAAGCCGTAACGAAGCAGTTGGTAGTTGGTAGGTCGGGTAGAGCAAAGCGAAACCCGACATCGTTCTAGTGTTCAAAAAGGAGATCAGCCTCCTTTTCCTCGCGCCTCATCACCCAGAAATCTTCGCTGTTCGTGGGTCACGGCGGTAAAGAAAAAAGTCGCTTCTTTTGCTCTCGACCGTCGGTATTGCAGGATTTACCTTCTGCGTTGG
>DASWIU010000193.1:0-5834 GCA_036397515.1 Desulfurivibrionaceae bacterium
AGGACTTCGGCGATGTCTGCCATGCCCATGGGCGCGCCGGGATGGCCTGATTTGGCTTTCTGGACGGCATCCATGCTCAGGGCGCGGATGGCATTGGCAAGTTCTCGGCGGGATGGCATGGGGACCTCCAGGTTCTGGTTCTGTGGCGATGGGATTATTGGGCAAGAATGATCAGGAAACGTTGCTATATACCTTTCCCTGCGGGATATTGCCAATCATAATTTTTGCATTCAGCATTCAGCATTCAGCATTCAGCATTCAGCATTCAGCATTCAGCACCCAGCACTCACTTCCCCCGGCCCTTGTTTTTCTCATACCGGGAGATGGCGCTGTAGAGGCGGATATAGATATCCTCGGCCAGCTTGTCCACCAGGGTTTCCAGGGCCTGTTTCTTATGGGCGTCGGTCTGGAGGGAATAGCTTTCCGTGAGGGCGAAGGTGGACCGCCAGGCCGTCTTGCCGGTACTGGTTTCGGTGACGGTGTAGCTGACGCTTAGGGTGGCAATGAGGGCCTGGGCCAGGTCTCTGGCGTCGTAGGCCCGGCCGGTATAACTCACCGAGTTGATTTTGCCGTTCAAGATATAATCGGCTTCCCCGGAGCTGTTCACCAGGGTGAACTGTTTGCTCTGGCCGAGCCAGTCCTGCAGGGCATTGTTGATGTCGGAGGCAAGCCGGATTTCATTGGTCGGATTGGGCCAGATGGGAACATGGAGCTTGAGAACCTTGCCCTGCTTGTCCGGCGGCAGCATGTTGGGGTTGTGATAGCCGCACCCGGCTGCAATCAGCAGGAGAAGGAGCAGACTCAGGGTTCTCGGGGTAAGTTTTTTCATGCTCTGGCTCCGTGGGGGTACTGGCCTCAGGCTAAAAAAAATGGGTGTTTAGGCTGAAGGCCGACGACTGAAGTTTATATACTAAAAACTTTCAACCTTCGGTCTATCCACCTGAGTAGTTACCCTAAATTACAATATTGATCAGTTTATTCGGCACCACAATCACCTTGCGTACCGGTTTGCCTTCCAGGAATTTCCGCACCTTTTCATCGGCCATGGCCATCTTTTCAAGGTCTGCATCGCTGGTGCCCGGAGCAACCTGGAGCTGGCCGCGGACCTTGCCCTTCACCTGGACGACGATGGTGATCGTCTCCTCCAAAATCGCCTCGTCATCGTACTCCGGCCAGAGCACTTCGGCAAGGGGGGTGGGATGTTTTGTCAGCTCCCAGAGTTCGGCGCACAGATGCGGAACCATGGGGGAGAGCAGGGCCAGCATCGCCTCGAGGGCCTCGCGGATCACGGCGGGGTCAGCGGTTTCGCCAGACTCATCGGCGGCAAGGCTGTACAGGGTGTTGGTCAGCTCCATCACCGAACTGATGGCGGTGTTGAAATGGAACTTGGCCTCGATGTCGGCCCCGAACTTGCGGATGGTCTGATGGGTCTTCCGGTGCAGGGCAGTACTTGCCGCATTCATCTCCTGGGGCAGACCGGAAGCGGGTTTGGCAAAGAGGTCGAGGTTTTCGTCCACCAGGCGGAAGACCCGGTTTAAAAAGCGGTATGCCCCTTCCACCCCCTGATCGCTCCATTCCAAGTCGCGCTCGGGCGGGGCGGCGAACAGGCTGAAGAGGCGGACCGTGTCGGCCCCATATTTTTCCACCAGCTCGTTCGGATCCACCACGTTGCCCTTGGACTTGGACATCTTGGTGCCGTCCTTGATAACCATGCCCTGGGTGAGCAGGTTGGTGAAGGGCTCGTCGATGGACAGGTAGCCGAGATCGCGCAGAACCTTGGTGAAAAAGCGCGAGTAAAGCAGGTGGAGGATGGCGTGTTCCACCCCGCCGATGTACTGATCCACCGGCAGCCAGTAATCTCCCTTGGCTTTGTCCAGCACCCCCTCGGTGTAGCGGGGGCTGACGTAGCGGGCGAAATACCAGGAGGATTCGACAAAGGTGTCCATGGTGTCGGTTTCGCGCCGGGCCGGGCCGTGGCAGACAGGGCAGGTGGTTTGGTAAAAGCTCTCCAGGGTATGCAGGGGCGATTTGCCGGATTTGTCAAACTGGACATCGGTGGGCAGGCTGACGGGCAGATCCTGTTCCGGCACCGGTACTACCCCGCAGTGGGCGCAGTGGAGCATGGGGATGGGGGCGCCCCAGTAGCGCTGGCGGGAGATGCCCCAGTCGCGCAGGCGGAAGGTGGTGCGCCGGCTGCCGAAGCCTTTTTCCGTGGCCGCCGCGGTGATGGCGGTTTTTGCCTTGTCCGAAGCCAGACCGGTGAACTCTCCGGAGGCCACCAGGAAGCCTGCTCCGTCGTGCGCTTCGTTCATGGTCGTCGGTTTCAAGGGTTCGCCTTCGGGCTGGATGACGACCTTGATCTCGATCCCGTATTTTCGGGCGAACTCGAAGTCGCGCTGGTCATGGGCAGGCACCGCCATCACCGCGCCGGTTCCGTATTCCATGAGGACGAAATTGGCCACGTACACCGGCAATCTCGCGCCGTTGAAGGGGTTTAGGCAGTAGCCGCCGGTGAAGACCCCCTCCTTTTCGATCTCGTCTTCCGGTTTCTGCCGCTGTTTTTCAATCTTGATCCGGGCTACGAACTCCCTGACCGCCTCTTCCTGGGGGGTGCCCGCGCTCAACGCCAAAGCCAGGGGATGTTCCGGGGCGATGGACATGAAGGTCGCGCCGAAGATGGTATCCGGCCGGGTGGTGAAGATGGTAAGCGTTTTGTCTGAATTTTCGAGGGGGAAATTCACCTCGGCGCCCACGCTCTTGCCGATCCAGTTGCGCTGCATGGTGAGCACCTTCTCCGGCCAGCCCGTGAGGGTGTCGCAACCGGCAAGCAGTTCCTCGGCGTAGTCGGTGATCTTGAAGAACCAACTGTTCATCTCCCGAGGCAGCACGGCATTGTCGCAACGCCAGCAGGCACCGTCGATGACCTGTTCGTTGGCCAGCACCGTCTGGCAGGTTTCGCACCAGTTGACCGTGGTCACCTTCTGGTAGACCAGCCCCTTTTCGTACATCTTGATGAACAGCAGCTGTTCCCAGCGGTAGTACTTATCGTTGCAGGTGGCGAGTTCTCGGCCCCAGTCGTAGCTGAACCCCATGCGCTGCAGCTGCTGCTTCATGTAGTCGATGTTTTCGTAGGTCCATTTGGCCGGATGGGTGTCGTGCTTGATCGCCGCATTTTCCGCGGGCAGGCCGAAGGCGTCCCAGCCCATGGGATGCAAAACGTTGAAGCCCTTCATCCGCTTGTAGCGGGCCACCACGTCGCCGATGGTGTAGTTGCGGACATGGCCCATGTGGATGCGGCCGGAAGGGTAGGGGAACATCTCCAGCAGATAGTATTTGGGCCGGGAGGGATCTTCGGTTGCGGTATAGGTGCTGTTTGCAAGCCAGTGGGAACGCCATTTTTCTTCGATGGCCTTAAAATCGTATTTCATCGTTGCTGATCCGGTTTTTTTCTCATTAAATCCCCCCTCCCTCGACGGGAGGGGCGGGGGGAGGGTGAAGTTGCAACCTGCCGCTCTGGCTGTTTCCCCCTCTCCCTGATCCTCCCCCGCCAAGGGGGAGGAAACTTCGTGGGAACGAGAGGCTCGGGTTGCTAACAGGCTAAACGCTACAGACTATCAACCTTTTTTATTCTGTTGGCGGGAAACTCTGGTGGGCAAGATTTTCAAAGGAGGTGAAGCGGTCGAGAAAGGCCAGCTCCACGGTGCCGGTAGGGCCATTACGCTGCTTGCCGATGATGATCTCGGCAATCCCCTTTCTCGGGTTGTCTTCCGCCTTGTTGTACACCTCATCGCGGTAGATGAACATGATCAGGTCGGCATCCTGTTCGATGGCGCCCGATTCGCGCAGATCGGAGAGCTGCGGTCTTTTGTTGGGGCGGCTTTCCAGGCTGCGGTTCAGCTGGGAAAGGGCAAGCACCGGGATGCTGAGCTCCTTGGCCATGGCCTTGAGCGAGCGGGAGATGTCACTGATTTCCTGTTCGCGGGACTGGGTGTTTGCCTTGCCCCGCATCAACTGGAGGTAATCCACCACCACCATGCCGATGTTGTGTTCGGTTTTCAGACGTCGGCACTTGGCCCGCATCTCCAGCACCGTGATGGCCGGGGTGTCGTCGATGTAGATGGGGGCCTCGGAAAGCATGCCCACCGCCCGGGTGAGCTTGGGCCAATCCTGCTCCTTCAAGAAACCGGTCCGCAGCCGCTGGGCGTCAACCCGGCTGATGGAGCAGAGCATCCGCATGCCGAGCTGTTCCTTGGACATCTCCAGGCTGAACACCGCCACCGGCACCTTGTGGAGCAGGGCGGCGTTTTGCACCATGTTGACGGCCAGGGCGGTTTTGCCCATGCTGGGACGGGCGGCCAGGATGATGAGATCCGAGCGCTGCAACCCCGCGGTCATCTTGTCGAAATCATGGTATTCGGTGGGAACGCCGGTGATGTGCTCCTTGCGTTCGTAGAGCTGCTCGATGTATTTGAAGGTGTCGGAAATGACGGTCTTGAGCGAGTGGTAGGACTGGCCGCTCTTGGCCCGGGAGATCTCGAAAACGGTCGTTTCCACGTCGTCGAGGAGGCCGTCGATATCGTCCTGCTCCTCATAACAGCGGCCGGCGATCTCGGTGCCGGTCTGAATCAGCCTGCGGAGGATAGCTTTTTCCCGCACGATCTTGGCGTAATAGCCGATGTTTGCGGCAACCGGCACGATGTCGGTGAGGCTGGCGAGGTAGGTGGGGCCGCCGATCGCCTCGAATCGGTTGTTGTCCTTCAGCAGGTTGGAAATGGTGATGAGATCAAGGGGTTCGCCACGGTCAAACAGGGTGATCATGGCGGAAAAGATGTGTTTATGCGCGTCGCGGTAAAAGTCTTCTTCGGTGAGAATCTCCGCCGCCTTGGGCATGGCACCCTGTTGCAGCATGACGGAGCCGAGAACGCATTGCTCGGCCTCAAGATTCTGCGGGGGCAGGCGGTGGGTGGTGGAAGGGTTTGGTCCGGATTCCATGGAGTATCGTTGGCTGTAATGAAGGGGGGCAGGTTGCTGCCCCCACTCGGTTATCCTGCGTTATTCCAAGGTCATCAAGGCAAAAGGACGGATTCCGCGGCCAAGGGGTTGGTCCCAGGTCCGCCTTCTGCTTGTGGGCTTTGGAATTATTCCGCGGCCAGAGGAACGATTTCCACCGTGATTTCCGCGGAAATCTGGTAGCCGATCTTCACCGGCACCATGGTGACGCCCAGGGTCTTGATGGGTTCGTCAAGAACGATTTTTTTCTTGTCGATGGCAATGCCCAGTTCGGCCAGTTTCTCCGCAATGTCCGCGGAGGTGACGGAACCATAGAGCTTGTTGTCATCCCCGGAACGATGGGCAATGACCACCGTGGCTCCCGCCACCTTTTTGGCCAGGGCCTCTGCCCCGTCACGCTGGCTTTTCTTTCTGGCCACAATGGCGGCTTTTTCCCTTTCCAGGGTAGTAAGGTTCGCCTTGGTGGCGGACACGGCAAGACGGCGGGGGATCAGGAAGTTACGGCCGTAGCCGTCCTTGACCTTCACAACATCGCCTTCCTCGCCAAGAGTGTCAATGGTTTCTTTTAAAATGAGTTCCATGTTGTACCTCCGGTTGAATCCTGGCCGTGCCGGGATTCATTATTGCTGAAAAATGAAGACCTTGAAAAAATCCCCAGTTTCATATGTGTTTCTTTATTTAAGACACCGAGGTGTCATCCACATCTTTTTCAAGCCGCTGCTTCCTGAAGTCAACCCAGACATCGGCCAGGCCAAGTAAAGCGACAAAGCCGATGCCGTAAATCTGCAAGAACAGAAGGCTATATGTTATCATCCTGATCGCCA
>DASWIU010000194.1:0-11700 GCA_036397515.1 Desulfurivibrionaceae bacterium
TAACTTAACCTTGTTGTTCTTAGCAAACTGCTCGGCAGCCATACCGGACAACCCACAAAAAAGCCTCGCTATTTCTGGCCGCCGATTGGCCGGATACTGATTTTATAGTTTAGGCAACCAGGGATTGCAAGCAAAGAAAGGCTCTGTAACTGTTGCGGCTACAGGGCCAGATTACAAACTAGACATCGCCATCCCCCACTATTCTCTCCACAAAAAAAGAAAGGCCCTGCAACCGTTAACGGTTACAGGGCCTTTTATAAATATGGTACCGAAGGCCGGACTCGAACCGGCATGGGTCGCCCCACAGACACCTCAAGCCTGCGTGTCTACCAATTCCACCACTCCGGCAATCCTTATTTTCAAATAATATAACATAAAACTGCTACTTTCCCTGCACCGGTGCCATGGGAACATCCTTGTCCGCGGAAGGCAGCGGGATCGGCGCACTCTGCGGCTCGGCAATCGGGGCCACCTCTTTCATGACCGAGCCATCCCCGGTCCTGGTGGATATATAGGCCAGGGAGATGGAGGTCAGCATGAAAAGGATCGCGGCGCCGGTCGTAATCTTGTTCAACAGAGGCACGGGGCCTTCCGTGCCGAACACGGTCTGGCTGGAGCCGCCGAAGGCCGCGCCCATGCTGGCGCCCTTGCCGTGCTGCAGCAGCACGATCACGATAAGAAACAGGGAGACAACGATATGAACAATGGTCAGTAAGGTAGTCATTCTCTCTTGGTTACCGTTATTGCCGAAAGTGGATGATGCGTTCGAAGGAATCGGCCTTGAGCGATGCCCCGCCAACCAAGGCCCCGTCTATATCGGGCTGCCGCAACAGGGCATCCACGTTCCCCGAATTGACGCTGCCACCATACAGTATTCTTATTTGCTGGGCAATACTTTTCTCGTACATCGTAAGCAGCAAATTCCGCACGAATTCATGGGCTTCCTGGGCCTGTTCCTCGCCGGCGGTTTTGCCGGTGCCGATGGCCCAGACCGGCTCATAGGCCAGGACCAGGCCGCTAGGCTCGGCCACGGTAATGCCATTCAGCCCGAGTCGGACCTGACGCTCAAGCACGGCCATGGTCTGGCCTGCCTCGCGCTCGGCCAGGGTTTCGCCGAAACAGAGAACCGGGGTAATGCCGAAATGCATGGCCCCGGCCACCCGCTGGTTGATGAGCGCATCGGTTTCCCCGAAGATCTGCCGCCGCTCCGAATGGCCGATAATGGCCATGGTGCACCCCAGCTCCTGCAACATGCCAGGGGCGATCTCCCCGGTGAAGGCGCCCTGCTCCGCCCAGCAGACATTCTGGGCCGCCAGCCGGACCTCTGAGCCGCGCACCACCTCGGCCACCGCTGCCAGGGCGGTAAAGGGCGGGGCGATCATGACCTCCCGGTCGGTGAGTCCCTTGCAGGCGGAGACCACGGCCCCGGCAAGCTCCCTGGCCTCGGCCAGCGAGGTATGCATCTTCCAGTTCCCGGCGATCAAAGGGATACGCGGCATGGGCTGCTCCTTATTCCGTAACTTATCACAGGGGAAGACGAGGAAGAAAATTGTCCCCGGCCTGTAAGCGCTTGCAGGGTGGTGCAGATGCGCGAAAGAGGCCTGTACGCCATACACCAAGTATGCGGCCAGGCCGATGACAAAGCAGATGCGCCGCCCTGCGAGCGCTTACCTTATTCTTTTGCTTCCAGGGCCTCGACGCCCGGCAGCTTCTTACCCTCCATCAGCATGAGGAAAGCACCGCCGCCCGTGGAGATGTAAGAGATATTGCTCGACTCCCCGGCCTTGTGCACCGCCACATCGGTGTCGCCCCCGCCGACAATGGTCAGGGCGTGGGAGCGGGCCACATGCTGGACCATGGCCATGGTGCCCCGGGAAAAGGCGTCCATCTCGAAAGCGCCCATGGGGCCGTTCCAGATGATGGTCTTGGCAGACTCCATGGCCTCGGAAAAAAGCACCGTGGTGGCGGGGCCGATGTCGAGGACCATCCAGTCGGCCGGCACCTCCTGCACCGTTACCCGCTTGGATTCGGCCCGGGCCTCGAAGCGGTCCGCGACGATGCAGTCCACCGGCAGATAGAGCTTGACCCCAAGGCGCTTGGCCTTGTTGAGTAACTCCCGGGCCGTATCGAGCAGTTCATCCTCAACCTTGGACTGGCCCATGTCATGGCCGATGCTTTTCAAAAAGGTATTGGCCATGGCCCCGCCGATGATCATCTTGTCCACCCGGTCCATGAGGTTGTCCAGGGCCCCGAGCTTGCTCGAGACCTTGGCCCCGCCCACGATGGCCACCAGGGGCCGCATGGGATTGCTCACCGAGCGGTGGAAATAATCCATCTCCTTTTGCAGCAGGAAGCCGGCCGCGCACTGCTCGACGAACTGGGTCACGCCCACCACCGAGGCATGGGCCCGATGCGCCACGGCAAAGGCATCGTTGATATAGATATCGCAGAGGCTGGCCAGCTGGCTGGCAAAGCCGTCGTCGTTCTGCTGCTCCTCCGCATGGAAGCGGAGATTTTCCAGGAGGACCACGCTGCCGGGCTGCATGGCCTCGACAATGGCCTTGGTTTCCGGCCCGATGCAATCAGGGGCCAGGACGACCTCCTTGTTCAGCAGCCGGGAAAGGCGCTTGGCCGCAGGGGCCAGGCTAAACTGCGGTTGGCGCTCCCCCTTGGGCCGGCCCAGATGCGAGCAGATGATGACCTTGGCGTTTTCATCCAGGGCGTAGTTGAGGGTGGGCAACACCCCGCGGATCCGGATATCGTCGGTGATGTTCAGTTGTTCATCCAGGGGCACGTTGAAATCAACGCGGATGAGCAGCTTCTTGCCCTTGATATCAAGATCCCGGATATTCTTCATGGGGTCATTCCTTTCTCAAACTTTGTTGAAATCACAACATCCCGTCATTCCGGCGAAGGCCGGGATCCAGTGTTTTTCAGATAGCTGCGGACAGACTGGACACCGGTTTTCACCGGTGTGACGACTTATTACGAGACTATCACAACCGTCTTTTCCATGAGGATTGCATCTTCCAGCGGCGAGGCGTAGTAATTTTTTCTCAACCCCACCCGGCGAAAGCCGAACCGTTCGTACAAGGCCAGGGCCGGAAGATTGGCGGCGCGCAGTTCCAAAAAACAGCGCCCAATCCCCTGCTCCGCCAGATAGCGCAGGGTGTGCGCCACCAGCTGCGCCGCTATCCCCTGCCGCCGGTATTCCCGGCCCACCGCGATTTTCAGCAGCTCCGCCTCCCCGGCACAATTCCGGCCACAGACAAAGCCGCGCACCAACCCCGAAGCGTCGGCTTGGGCAACAAACTGCCAGCCGCCTTGCTGATCCAGTTCGCCGGCCAGCTGGGCGGCGGTCCACGGCGCAGGGTTTTCGGATTCGATGGCAACCACCGCCCCGAGATCACCACCGGCCATGGGTCGAACCATAAAGGCGCAAGGTTCAAGGCGCGAGGCTGAAGGCTGGAGGATTTGCTCCTTGAACCTTTTACCTTTCACCTTTCACCTTTTTCCTGTCTTTTCTAGATCATCTGCTCGGCAATGGAAACGGTCCGGTCGCCCAGCACGTTGGTATAGCTGCCCAGCTCGTTGTCGTACCAGCCGTAGACCACCGCCTGGGTCACCGGCACTTCCAGGGTGGTCGGCCCGATATTGCAACCGAGCTTGGCCAGGTTCACCTTGAGGCTGGCCGTGCGGGTGTGGGTCTCCGACCCCTCGATAAGCGCGGCGGCAAAAGGCGCGCCGATAATATCCGTGGAAACGTGCTGCTCCTCGCTGTATTCCAGATAGGCGCTGTTCTCGGCGTAATCCCGGTAGATGGAGTTCACCAGCTGCCGCTTGATGGGGGTTTCCATGCTCTCATCCTGCAGGTTGAGCACCAGGACAATCAGCGAGCCGGTATTGGTGGGAATCCGCACCGACTCGGCGATAAAACCGATGCTCTTCATCTCCGGGATGACCAGGGGCAAGGCCTTGGCCGCGCCGGTGGTGGTCAGGATGATATTGTTGAAGATGCTGCGGTTTTTGCGCAGATCCGTGGCCCCGGCATTGGGCAAGCGGTCAAGGACCTGCTGGCTGCCGGTGGCGGCATGGACCGTGACCATGGAGGCGCTCAAGAACCGGTCCGCGCCGAAATGGTCGAGCAGGGGCTTGATCATGAAGGAAAGACAGGTGGTGGTGCAGGAGGCCGCGGAAATCAGGGTGTGCCGAGACGGATTGAAATCGCCGTCGTTGATGCCCATCACCGTGGTGACGGCATCGGCGGGCATCTCCAACCCTTTATTCTTGATCTTAAAGGGAGCGGAGAGGAGCACCTTTTCGGCCCCGGCCTGAATATGGCCCCGCAAGGCGCCCTTGGGACTGTCGGCGTCCGCGGTGGGATCGGTGAAGGCGCCGGTGGTGTCAACGACCAGGCGCACCCCGTTTTCCTTCCACTGGATCCCGGCCGGATTCCTGGATTCGCGCAGGATCTTGACCTGCACCCCGTTGATGGTCATGGTGCCGGCCGCCTCATTCAGGTTTTCAATGACCTGGCAGCCCTTGCAGCCATGGAGGTACATGCCGAGCCGCCCGTAGGAGCTGTCCCGGTCGATGGAGCTGGCGATATCCTGAAGCCCGGTGCCCACCTGCCGTCCCACGTTGACCACGATCTCGGAAAAATGCTTGCGGGAAACATGATGCCAGAGGGAAAGCTTGCCGATCCGGCCCAGGCCGTTGATGCCTAATTTCATGAGGATACCTCCTTCCGTGCTTTGACGGTTGCAATCGCAACAAGCCGCGATTCCAACGGTTACTGCTTTGCACTTTTTGATTGTGGGTTACGGACCTGTGGCCTTTTTCCTTGTTCCGCGAGCCCGTCTTGACGGAACAGGCCCCTCCGTGACTGCGAAACAATCCGCTGATTATACGAAAGGGGTATGCTTCCGGCAAGGAAAACTTTGCGGCCACGACCCGGCAACCATTGCCCGCATAGGTAAAAAAACCTAATCGCTCTCCGGGATCAGCGGAGGGCGGGCCATCTTGTGCAGGGGCTCCATGGGCGCGATATCCTTGGCCAGAGCCGGATCGATGTCTTGCAGCTTCCGGGCGGTGACCAGCACCCGCCCCTCAAAGGAGCCCACCGCCTTATTGTACGATTCCACCGCCCGGTCGAGCCCCTTGCGCATGTCGTGAAAATGGTCGCCCAAAACGCCGAGCCGCTCATAAAGCGTCCGCCCCAGCTCGCCGATGACCTGGGCGTGCTCGGCGATTTTTTCCTGCCGCCAGCCGTAGGAGACCGCCCGCAGCAGGGCGATCAGGGTGGTGGGCGTGGCGAGGATGACCTTTTGCGCCACCCCGTATTCGATCAATTGCGGGTCCTGCTCCAGGGCCGCGCTGAAAAAATTCTCGCCGGGCAGGAAAAGAACCACGAATTCCGGCGAGGGCTGGAACTGCTCCCAGTACGACTTGCCGGCCAGCTGCCCCAAATGGGTGCGCACCTGCCGGGCGTGCTCCTTGAGCCGGGCTTGGCGGGCCTGGTCATCCTCCGCCTCCATGGCCTCAAGATAGGCGGACAAGGCGGTCTTGGAATCGACCACGATATTGCGCCCGTTGGGCAAGCGGACAATCAGGTCCGGCCGCAACTTGCCGGATTCGGTGTCCACCGACCCCTGCTCGACAAAATCGCAATACTCCACCATCCCGGCCATCTCGACCACCCGCCGCAGCTGCATCTCGCCCCACCGGCCGCGCACCGAGGGTTTCCGCAGAGCATTGACCAGGTTGGCCGTTTCCCCGTGGAGCCGGACCTGGCTGGTGGCCAGGGATTTGACCTGCTCGGTCAACCCGGCGTATGCTTCGACCCGCTCTTTTTCCACCTGGCGGATCTGGTCATCGACCTTTTTCAGGGATTCATGCATGGGCAGGAGCAGCTCCTGGATGGAGTGCTTCCTGGTCTCCATGTCGGCCATGCCCTTTTCCTGAAACTTTGCCAGGGTCTGCTGGGCAAGCTCCAGAAAACGCTGGCTGTTGCTTTGAAAGATATCGGCGGAGATGGCCTTGAAGGCGTTGGCCAACTCCAGCCTGGCCTCCTGCAACAGCTCCTGTTTTTCCTGGAGTTGCCGCTGCTCCGCCTCAAGCCGGGCCGCAAGATCCGCTCCCCTGGCTTGCAGCATCCCGTTTTCCCGCCGCAGCCCGGCACACTCCTCCCCGCCTGCCGCCAACCGCCGTTCCAGATCAATCAGCTGCCCCTCCCGCAGCTGCACCCGCTCATCGGCCAGGGCGCGCTGCCCGGCCAAACGCCCCCGCATGAGCAGCCAAATCAATATCCCGCCGCAGCACAACCCGGCCAGCCCCGCCCCTGCCAGAAAAAAAATGAAAGATACATCCATTATACGCCCCCACAAAAACTTTACCGATACCCGGTGAAAAAATAAAAAGCATTACGCCATGAATTACCGCACCCTTATGTTACGGGGCAAATCATCGCTTTTTCCGGCCCCGGACAACCGCCGACCTCAGGCAACGGAAGAAAAACCGTCATGGCTTCCCAAATCAGCAACCCATTGCCAAACGCGAGGCGCGGAATGCCCATCCGGATACTCCGGCTGTTGACTTTTCCCAGGAAACCATTACTTTTAAAAAAATGGACCTGCCGGCGCAATCCGGCGCTTTTGCCCTTACCCCGGTCAATGCCTTGACCACCCGCGTTTTTGATCTGTTTCAGGGGGTATCTCGCCGCAATTAACCAAGCCGGCCTTGGTTTTTTCAAAGATAACCGTAACACAGACACCAAAAGGGCTCACCTGCTGAGCCCTTTTCTTTTTATTACCAGATATTTCCCAAGGAGAAACCCATCATGTTGAACGACGGCGAAAAAGGGGCGATACTGCAACGCGACAAAGAAACCTATGCCATTGTCCCCCACCTCCCACTCGGCCTCATCACCCCGGCCCAGCTGCGAAAAATTGCCGAGGTGGCGGAAAAATACCAGACCGTTGCCCTCAAGGTCACCAGCGCGGCCCGCATCGCCATGGTCGGCCTCAAGGAGGAGGATATCGACCGGGCCTGGCAGGATCTGGGCATGAATCCCGGGGCAGCCATCGGCCTCTGTGTCCGCAGCATCAAGGCCTGCCCCGGCAACACCCTCTGCCGCCTGGGCCAGCAGGATGCCTTGACCATGGGCACGGAGCTGGACACCCGCTACCACGGCCTCGAACTGCCCGGCAAGATGAAGATGGGGGTCTCCGGCTGCCCCAACCAGTGCGCCGAAACCTCGGTAAAGGATCTGGGACTGGTGGGCAAGGCCAAGGGCTGGACCATCCTGGTCGGGGGCAACGCCGCCTCCAAGGCGAGAATCGGGGTTACCCTCTGCGAAGACCTTTCCAACGAAGAAGCCCTGGCCACCTGCGCCCGAATCATCACCTACTTCAAGGAAAACGGCAAGAAGGGCGAACGCATGGGGAGATTTATGGACCGGGTCGGTTTCGAGACCTTCAAGGCGACCGTCCTGGCCGGATAATTTCTGCTTTCCGATGCGCCATGGCGTGATAAACCCATGGCGCATCGGGGCCGCGCCTCTTTTGTCGCTCCCGGAGTATCCTCGCGCCAACCACAAATAGTATTGACAATCCCGGCGGATCGGCTATTTTATGTGATTCTAACTTCGTTAGAGATATGGGCCTATAGCTCAACTGGCTAGAGCCACCGGCTCATAACCGGTCGGTCCCTGGTTCGAATCCAGGTAGGCCCACCACACCAAGCCGGAACCGACAGAGCAGGAATGCATTGCACACGCAACATAAATCAAGCTATCCAGGGACATGTTTTGGCAAGGCCAAGGCAGGGTTCCGGACACAAGGTGCGACCACACACGGTTAGCGCCTTTTTTTTATCTTAGGTTACCCACGGACACCAACAAGGGATGCAGGAAGAAACATTTTCCACCACCACACTTCTCTCGATCCTCGACACCATTGCCCCGTTTGCCATGGCTGAACCATGGGACAACGTCGGGCTCATGGTGGGGGATCCGGACCGGCAGGTCAGCGGGATTCTGATCGGCCTCGACCCGACCGAGTCGCTCCTCCACGAAGCCCTCGCCCTGAATTTGAACACCATCCTCACCCACCACCCCCTGATCTTCCATCCCCTGAAAACAATCCCCAACAACACCCCCATGGGCCGCATCCTCAAAACAGCCCTGGGTCACGATCTTTCCCTCATCGCCTGCCACACCAACCTCGATCTTGTCGCCGCCGGAGTCAGCAACGCCCTGGCGGAAAAACTTGGCCTGCGCGACACCGAGCCGCTCGCCGCCGCGCCGGGCCAGAGCCCCGGCTTTGGCAAAATCTGCACCCTGCCCGCCCCCCTGCCCTCCGAGCAATTCCTGCACCTCCTGCTGACCGCCCTTGCGGCCCCGGGCTTACAGCTTGCGGGCGTGCTGCCGGAAACCATCCACCGCGTGGCCCTCTGCGGCGGCAGCGGTTCCGATCTGGCCGAAACCGCCTGGCGCATGGGAGCGCAGGTCTATATCACCGGCGAGGTAAAACACAGCGTGGCCCGCTGGGCCGAGGGTGCAGGGTTCTGCGTGATTGACGCGGGCCATTACCCGACCGAAAACCTCATCGTGCCGGTCCTGGCGGAGATGCTGAAAAAATCCTGCGCAAACCGGGGCTTTACCCCGACCATTACCACCACCGTACAGCAGGACAATCCCATGCAATGGGTTGTCCTAGATGATAACAAACCCAGATTCTGTCAACCCATAGAACCATTGAGGAAGCACACTTGAAAGCAAACATCTCGCATCTCAGGGAACTCCAGGCCATTGATCAAAAAATCAGCACCCTGGACAAGGAAATTGCGGCAGGTTCCGCCGAAATTGAAAACCGCCGCGCCAGCCTTGACGGCCACAAGGAGACCCTTGTCCAGCTGAACGAAAAAATCGCGGCCAACGAACAGCGCCGCCGGGAGCTGGAAGCCGAACTCGAAGACGAAGGGGCTCGGATCAAAGACCGGCAGGCAAAGCTGATGAATGTCCAGACCAACCGCGAGTATCAGAGCATCCTCAAGGAAACCGAAGACGGCAAAAAGGTAAACACCCAGCGGGAAGAAGCGGTTGTCCAGCTCATGGAACAGATCGAGGCCCTGACCGCCCAGATCGAGGAAGAAAACAAGATCTGCGCCGAGGATGAGAAGATGCTGGCCGACGACATCGCCGCGGTGGAGAAAAAAACCAGCCAATTCACTGCGGAAAAAAGCAAGATCCTGAAGACCCGCGAAAGCAAGGCCGGCGCCGTATCCGCCACTCTTCTCAAAAAATACACCGCCATCCGCGACAAGCGCAACGGCCTGGCCATTGTCCCGGTGACCGGCGGCGTCTGCCGGGGCTGCTTCATGAACATCCCGCCGCAGCTGTACAATGATCTGATGAAGGAAGACAAACTCATTTCCTGCCCCACCTGCCACCGCATCATGTTCCACGAGGTCGAGACAGAGGAAGAATAGAACAACCGATTACCAATGCGAGAAGAACCGCAGGACTGAAGAGGGGCAACGCGCTGAAAAGCCTTGACCTTTTCCGGTCCTGCTTATAGTTGTGTCAGTGTGGGGAGTGGGTGCATGGTCGCTGGCGGCGGTTGCCGCCAGAGGAAAGTCCGGACTCCGCAGGGCAAGGAGGTTCGTAACACGAACTGGGGGCGACCCCGAGGAAAGTGCCACAGAAAACAGACCGCCGGGCAACCGGTAAGGGTGAAAAGGTGGGGTAAGAGCCCACCGCTTGCGTGGCGACACGCAAGGCACGGCAAACCCCTCCTGGAGCAAAACCAAATAGGGAAGCGTTTGAGGGCGGCCCGCCCGAAGCTTCCGGGTAGGTTGCAAGAGATGCCGGGCAACCGGCATCCATAGAGAAATGATCATGGCCCTTGCAAAAGGGTACAGAACCCGGCTTATAGCCCACTCCCTTTTTTTATCTCTCACATGCAAACAGCAACAGCGATCATTGCCGCAGGCGGCGCAGGGTTACGCATGGGGACCTCCACCCCCAAGCAGTTCAGCGAACTGCTTGGCATTCCCATCCTGATCCACACCATCCGCGCCTTCCGCCAGGTGCCCGCCATCACCGCCATTATCGTGGTGGCTCCGGCGGAACACCGGGAGCGCACCCTTGCCCTCCTGGCCCATTACCAGCTGGCTGACCATTGCACGGTGGTGAACGGCGGCAAGCTCCGCCAGGATTCGGTGCGCATCGGCCTGGCCCAGGTGGCGGACGATCCCCCCCTGGTGGCGGTGCACGACGGCGCCCGGCCCCTCGTTGCTCCCGCCGACATTGAGCGGTGCCTGGAGGCGGCTGCAACCCATGGCGCCGCGATCCTGGCTGTGCCGGTGAAGGATACCCTCAAGGCTGTGGCCCCGGACACCTTCATCCGCCATACCGTGGAACGGGATTCCCTCTGGCAGGCACAAACCCCCCAGGTGGTCCGCACCGATCTCCTGAAAGAGGCCTTTGCCAAGGCGGATCGGCAGGGCTTTGTCGGCACCGACGAGGCCGCCCTCCTCGAACACGGAGGCTGGAAGGTCGCCGTGGTGGAAGGCTCGGAAACCAATCTCAAGATCACCCGCCCGGATGATCTGCGCATGGCGGAGGCGCTCCTCATGAAAACACAGCCAGCCCAGCAAATCCGGATCGGCCATGGCTTTGACGCCCACCGCTTGGTCGCGGGCAGGCCCCTGATCCTGGGCGGCCTGGAAATTCCCCACGCCCTCGGCCTGTTGGGCCACTCGGATGCCGATGTCCTCACCCACGCCCTGTGTGATGCCATCCTGGGCGCCATCGGTGCAGGCGATATCGGCCGCCATTTCCCGGACAGCGACCCGCAGTACAAGGGAATCTCCAGCATCAAGTTGCTTGCGCATGTTATCGTATTGGCCGAGGCAAAACATTTCCGCCTCGGTAACGCAGACATCACCGTGGTGGCGGAACAGCCCAAGCTTGCCCCCCATTTTCCGGCCATGCAGACGATCCTGGCCGAGGCCTGCCGGGTGGAGCCTGATGCCATCAACCTCAAGGCCAGCACCACGGAAAAGATGGGCTACACCGGCCGCGAGGAAGGGATCAGCGCCCACGCCGTGGTTTTGATGGCAAGTCGGCCCTCCTAAACGGTTTGCAAGGGAATGAACATCCAACGCGAGGCCGAAAAAAGGATACCCCCAAGCTATTGCTTCGGTGGTTCAATATGTAAACCGTCATTCCCGCGCAGGCGGGAATCCAGAGGGCCAGAGGGATGGATGCCCGACAAAAGCATTCGGGCATGACGTAATTAATCGCCGGGTCAATATAACGGTCAGCAGTGCCGCAGATGCTGGGAAGAGGCCTGCGAAGTGTGCTGTTGCGCACGAACAGGCCGATGACAACGCAGATATGGTGCTGCTGGACCGTTACAGCAGGGAGTAGGACGCCTCGATGGTGTGAAAAGCGCCCTTGGAGGTCAGCTCGCTGGAATAGAGGTGAAACTCGGAGACCGGAAACTCCGGGGTGGCAAAGAGGCTGTTGCCGGCCAAAAAGCGGCCCAGTCGGGCAAGCGGGGTCTCGTGCAGCCGGGCCAGGGTGATATGCGGAGAATACTTGCGGCCCTCCGGCTCAAGCCCCAGGCCGTGCAGGACGTTGTCGATCCTCCTGCGCAAGCCGCTGACCTGCTCCACCGGTTCAATCCCGGCCCA
>DASWIU010000195.1:0-2797 GCA_036397515.1 Desulfurivibrionaceae bacterium
CGCATGCCAGCCGGGGAACTCCAGAACCATCACCAGCTGACTGCCGAGGGGCAACGATTCCTCCACCAAAAAACAGAGGCCGCCCCCGCTGATATCCAGCAATTGCCCTTCCCGGTAGGGGACATCGGCCTGGAGATCTTCAAGTCTGGTGAAACGGACAAACAGGTGTTTGGCAACCCGTTCCTCCTGACGCCGCTCCCCGCCCGAATGCTTCTGCTCGATCATGGTGTGCTCTTCCCCTGCGCTATAACTCCGGCCCCGCCAAAATCATTTTTACTGTTCTACATGTTTTTTCAAAAAAGAAGCAACCCCCTTGTTGAAATGAATATTTTTCAAAAAACAGGGGGGCACCCCATCATTTCACAAAGGGGAGGATGGCCTTGAAAGCCGGGGTCCCTGCCTTGTGCAACCATTCGTAGATGATCATCTCCGTATTGGCGACAATGCCGCCGACCTCGCTGATCCGGGCAAGTCCGGTCTGGTAGTTCTTCTCCGCCCTTGAGGCCACGCCGTCGGCGGGCACCCACATCCGGTAGCCTTGCAGAAGGCCGCCCAGCACCGTCTGGTAAATGCAGATATGAGTCTCCACCCCGCAGACCACGATGGTGTTGATTGCTCTCGGCAATCTTTTCGCCGCCTCGGCAATGGGCCCATTGTCAAAACAGCCGAATTCCAGCTTGTCGAGGGGAACCACCCCGCCCAGCTCGGCCTGAATCTCCGGAAGCAGGGCGCCGATCCGCGCCGCATACTGGGTGGTGGCAAGCACGGGAATCCGGAGGATGTTGGCCGCCTTCATCAGCAGCACACCGTTTTTCACCACCTCGTCCCGGGCGGGAATGGCCTGCATCATCCGATCCTGGATATCCACCACCAACAGGGCGCATTGTTCCGGCGCCAGCCGATACAGTTTTTGGCTCATCGTTTCCTCCTTTTCCGCTCAAAAATCATTGCGTGTATTTCCTTGTACCTGGAAAAATGTATTGCCAAGAACCATTATTTATTAATACGTTAAAAAACTTTCAAGAACTCTTCCGCGCACCCTCTCGATACCCTGGATACCACTGCCATGAACCATGTTCGCATCGCCAAACTCCTTAAAGAACAACCCCTGGGCCAAGAGGTGGAGATTAAAGGCTGGGTCCGCACCCGCCGCGACAGCAAGGGTTTCTCCTTTCTTGAGGTCAATGACGGCTCCTGCGTGGCCAACCTCCAGGTCATTGCCGAGGAGAGCCTGCCCCGGTACGAAGAAGAAATCCTCCGCCTCACCACCGGCTGCTCGGTGCGGATCAGCGGCCTGCTTGCCGCCTCGCCGGCCAAGGGCCAGGCCGTGGAGCTCAAGGCCGCCGAGGTCGAGGTCTACGGCTGGGCCGAACCGGAGACCTATCCCCTGCAAAAGAAGCGGCACTCCTTCGAGTTTTTGCGGGAGATCGGCCACCTGCGCCCGCGCACCAACAGCCTCGGGGCCGTGGCCCGGCTGCGGAGCGCCCTCTCCTTTGCAGTACACCGGTTTTTCCAGGAGCAGGGCTTCCAATACATCCATACCCCGATCATCACCACCAGCGACTGCGAGGGCGCGGGCGAGATGTTCACCGTCACCACTTTTGATCTGAACAACATCCCCCGCAAGGAGGGCCGGACTGATTTCAGCCAGGATTTCTTCGGCCGCCAAGCGAGCCTCACGGTGAGCGGGCAACTCGAAGCGGAGATCTACTGCCTGGCCCTGGGCAACGTCTACACCTTTGGCCCCACCTTCCGGGCGGAAAACTCCAACACCAGCAGGCATCTGGCCGAGTTCTGGATGATCGAGCCGGAGATGGCCTTCTGCGATCTTGCCCAGGACATGGAGGTGGCGGAGGCGTTCATCAAATACCTGGTGCAATATGCCCTGGACTATTGCCCGGAAGAGCTTGAACTTTTCAACAATTTCGTGGACAAGGGGCTCAAGGCCAGGCTGGCCGCGGTGCTGGACCAGGACTTTGCCCGGATCACCTACACCGAGGCCATCGACCTTCTCAAGGGCTGCGGCAAAACCTTCAATTTCCCGGTGGCCTGGGGCACGGATCTCCAGTCGGAACACGAGCGCTACCTCTGCGAGGAGGTTTTCAAACGGCCGCTGATCGTCAGCGATTATCCAAAGTCCATCAAGCCCTTCTACATGCGGGTCAACGACGACAACGCCACCGTGGCCGCCATGGACATCCTGGTGCCGGGCATCGGCGAGATCATCGGCGGCAGCCAGCGGGAAGAACGCTACGACAACCTGGTCAGCCGCCTTGCGGAAATGGGGCTCAACCAGGAAGATTACGACTGGTATCTCGACCTGCGGCGCTACGGCACCGTACCCCACGCCGGTTTCGGCCTGGGATTCGAGCGGTTGATCCAGTTTGTCAGCGGCATGGCCAACATCCGCGAGGTGATCCCTTTCCCGCGCACCCCGGGCTCGGCCTCCCTCTAGGCCGAAAACATGCCCCAGGATCTCCCAACCGGCCGCATCTATGACCATGCCCGGTACACCGCCCTCTACGACCTGGAACTGGGGGATTTCCGCGAAGATCTCCTCTTTTATCGCCACCATCTGCCCGCTCGCCCCTGCGCCGTTCTGGAACTGGGTTGCGGCACCGGTCGGGTCAGCCGGGCCCTGGCCGCGGACGGCCATCGGCTTACCGGCATCGACCTCTCCTTGCCCATGCTTGCCGCCGCTCCGGACCTCGCGGCAACCGCACCGACGCCGCACTATGCCTGCATGGATATGACCGCCCTGGCCTTTCGCACCACTTTCGACGCAATCATCGCCCCC
>DASWIU010000196.1:0-1691 GCA_036397515.1 Desulfurivibrionaceae bacterium
AACCTAGTATATCGCAATTTGCGATATTTGGAACTGTTTTTTGGGGGGATGGGCAGACCGGACGCTAATCTCTTTGCCGGTCGACGGCGCGGCCGATCAAAAAAATGCCGTAGGTGGCCCGCAGGTTGGGGAGAAAGGTGACGATATTCCCTGTTTCCTGCTGCCGGTGGGTGTTGATCGCCACCTCCCTGAGGATGGCGATATCCTTTTCCCGGGCAAAATTGCGGAAATCGCGGAGGGTGATCACCCGGATGTTGGGGGTGTCGTACCATTCGTAGGGCAGCTCCGGGCTTCTCGGCGCATAGCCCGCAAACAACAGCTGCAACCGAATCCGCCAGTAGCTGAAATTGGGGAAACTGACGATGACCTTCTTGCCCACGGTAAGAAGGGTGTTGATGAGGGCGGCCGGCTCGTAGACCTGTTGCAGGGTCTGGCTGATGACGATGTAGTCGAAGCTGTCCGGCGGATAATCGGCCACCTCCAGATTGAAATCCCCCTGGAGCACGGAAAGGCCCTTGCCGATGCAGACGGCCACCTCGGCCTCATGCTTTTCGATGCCGGTGGCCTTGACCCCTTTGTGCTCCTTGAGATACTGAAGCAGCTCCCCCTCCCCGCAGCCCAGATCAAGCACCCGCGAGCCGGGCTCGATCCAGGAAGCGATTATCCGCAGATCAAAACGCATGGCTTCTCCCATTATTCCATTTCTCAATCAAAACAACATTACTTGGAAGGAGCGGCTTTAGCCGCGAAACCGTAAGACATCGCGGCTAAAGCCGCTCCTACCAGACCAGTGTCTTGGCTTCACTATTGCAATAGAAATGGAATTACTCCCCGGCAGAACCCTCCCGGGAAATCCGGGAGAGAAACGCCGCCACCAGGGCGTGCAGCCTTTCATTGGGCAGCAAAAAGGCGTCATGGCCCCAGTCCGATTGAATCTCGCAAAAACTCACATCCAGCCCGCTTCTCTTCAGATATCTGACCAGGGTTCGCGATTGCTCGGTGGGATAGAGCCAGTCCGAGGTGAAGGCCACCACCAGGAAACTGATTTCCGCCGCGCCCAGGCCGGTGGCCGCGTAATCGTCCAGGTCGAAATAATCCGCGGCCTTGGTCAGGTACAAAAACGAATTGGCGTCAAAGCGCTCGACAAACTTGTTGCCCTGGTAGCGCAGGTAGCTCTCCACCTCGAAACCCGCGTCAAAATGAAAGGAGAGAGCATCCCTGCTCTTGAGCTGCCTGCCGAACTTCTTCCGCATGGACTCGTTGGAAAGATAGGTGATGTGGCCGATCATCCGGGCCACGGCCAGGCCGAGATCGGGCTTGGCTTGGCCGTAATAATCGCCCCCTTGCCAGTGGGGATCGGCCATGATCGCCTGCCGGGCCACCTCGTTGAAGGCGATTGATTGGGCCGAATGCCGGGGCGTGGTGGCCAGGGGAATCGCCGCCCGGACCATCTCGGGATAGCGGGCGCACCAGGCCAGGACCTGCATGCCGCCCACCGAGCCGCCCACCACCGCGAGCAGGCGGGAGATACCGAGATGCTCGATAAGCGCCTTTTGCGCCGTCACCATATCGCCGATGGTGACCAGGGGAAAGGAGAGGCCATAGGGCTTGTTGGTTAGCGGGTTGAGCGAGGAAGGGCCGGTGCTGCCCATGCAGCCGCCCAGCACGTTGGCGCAGATGACGAAATACCG
>DASWIU010000197.1:0-6091 GCA_036397515.1 Desulfurivibrionaceae bacterium
CGTTCCCTGGTGCCCCATGGCGAGTTTCTCGAAATATATTGCCGCTGCCCGCTGGAGATATGCGAGGAGCGGGATGTCAAAGGGCTCTACCACCGTGCCCGCGCGGGGGAGATCAAGGATTTTACCGGCATCTCCTCGCCCTACGAGGAGCCGATCGCTCCGGAACTGGTCGTTGAGACAGGGTGCCAGCCCCTGGAGAAATCCGTGGACAGCGTCATCGAGTTGTTGCGGGCTCGGGGCGTTATTGGTGATGACAGGGCTGCAGGTCGTGCGTCCTTTCACGCTGTTGAGGGGCTCGGCATGAACGATCAATTCGTTTTTGCTCCGGTGGTTAAATATTGAAAGGATTATCGCGGCTGAAGCCGCTCCTACCGGGTCGGGGGGATATCGGTTGTTTGTAGGAGCGGCTTCAGCCGCGATAGCTATCATCAGCTTTGCATAGTTAACCACCGGAGCAATAAGACAACATCCGTTCGCCCTGAGCCTGTCGAAGGGCGGTTGTTCCGAGTCCATCGATCTGTTTACTGATTGCTGGATATGGCCAATTTGGCTCAATGTGGCTACTTAACGGCTCGATTTTCAAATAATGAAAACTCTGCTGAATACAGAACAGAACCCGGCTCCGCTCATCGCCACCTCGCGCGCCGTGGCGAATGTGCCCGGCTTGGCCGAGCTGCTTGGGACGCAGGTGGTCTCTCAAAGGCATGCCCTGGATTTGTCCGCCTGTGGCGGGGTGATTGCCTGGGGCCGCAAGCCGAGCGCCGCCAAGGCCGCGAGATTCGCCGGCCGCCACGGCATGCGCCTGGTGCGGCTGGAGGATGGTTTTCTCCGCTCGGTGCGGCCGGGCCGCCGGGAGCCCCCGCTTTCCATCGTGCTGGATGATGCCGGCATTTACTACGATGCCTCTGTCCCCTCCCGTCTTGAAGCGCTGATTGCAACGCCCCTCACGGAAAGGCAACAATCCCGCGCCTCGGCACTGATCGACGCCTGGCGGAGGGCAAGGGTGTCCAAATACAACCATGCCCGCGAATTTGCCGGGGATCTCCCCCTGCGCTATGTGCTGGCGGTGGACCAGACCCTGGGCGATGCTTCGATCCGGCATGGCCTGGCGGATAGCGCCAGTTTTTCGCGGATGCTGGCCGCTGCCTTGGCCGAGAATCCCGCCTGCACCGTGGTGCTCAAGGTTCACCCGGACGTCATGGCTAAACGCAAGCGGGGGCACTTCGATCTGTCCGCTCTGGCAAAAAATCCCCGGGTGCTGGTGTTGGCCGAGGATCTGCACCCGGCATCGCTGATCGAGCATGCCGAGGCCGTGTATACGGTCACCTCGCAGATGGGCTTCGAGGGATTGCTGTGGGGCAAGCGGGTGCGGACCTTTGGCATGCCTTTCTACGCGGGCTGGGGGCTCACCGAGGATGAACTGGCAGCTCCGGCGCGGCGCCTGCCTGGGCTGCAACTGGAGAGCCTGGCACATGCGGCGCTGGTGGATTACCCGAGATATATCGATCCGGAAACGCATTCGCGCTGTGAAGTGGAGCGGGCCATCGCCTGGCTCGGCTTGCAGCGGGAAATGCGGGAGCGGTTTCCGGCCACGGTCTATTCGTTGGGTTTTTCCATGTACAAGAAGGCCATAGTGCGCAGGTTCTTTCAGGGGAGCACGGTTCGTTTTGTGCGCAAGGAGCAGCAGGTGCCGGAGGGGGCGATGCTGGCCGTCTGGGGGCGGCGGAAGCTTTTTTCTTCGGCTGCCGGGGCGGCGGGAAAAAAAGGGGTCCGCCTGGTGCGCATGGAGGACGGGTTCCTCCGCTCGGTGGGGCTGGGGGCCGATTTGGTCCGGCCGCTTTCCTGGGTAATGGATGGGCAAGGGATTTACTACGATGCCACGCAGCCCTCCGCGCTGGAGGATCTGCTGCAGGAGAGCGTTTTTGACCAGCCGTTGCTTGCCCGGGCGCGGGCCTTGCGGAAGCGTTTGGTGGCGGAGGGGTTGACAAAATACAACGTGGGCGGCGGCCAATGGCGGAGGCCGCCGGGCAGGCGGGTCATTCTGGTGCCGGGGCAGGTGGGCTCGGATGCCTCCCTCGAATATGGGGCGCCGGGGCTGCGGCGCAATCTCGATTTGCTGCGCACGGTGCGGGCAGCCAACCCGGAGGCGTATCTGCTCTACAAGCCCCACCCCGATGTGGTGGCGGGGCTGCGGCGCAAGGAATCCGGCGAGGACGATGCCGCGCGGTGGTGCGACGAGGTGGTGCCGGAGGTTGCCATGGGAGAGCTGCTGCGGCAGGTGGACGAAGTGCACCTCCTGACCTCGCTGGCAGGGTTTGAAGCCCTGCTGCGGGGAAAACGGGTGGTGTGCCACGGGCAGCCTTTTTATGCCGGTTGGGGGCTGACCGAGGACGTGTTGCCGGTAAGCCGTCGCACCCGCGGGCTTACCCTGGATGAACTGGTGGCCGGCGTCTTGATTCTCTATCCCGCCTATGTGAGTTGCACCACGGGGAGATTCACTTCGCCGGAACGAACGCTTGACGAACTGCTGGCCTGGCGTGAGCGAAGCGCCTCGGCTTTGCCTTGGTGGCGCACGGGGCTGCGCTGGCTCTTGCGGATGGGGAAATCATGATTAAACAGGGCCTACAGGCGTTTTCCGAAAAACGGGTGCTGCTGCTGCAAGGGCCGGCTGGACCGTTTTTTGCCCGGTTGGCCAGGGAGTTGCGGCATACGGGCGCGCAGGTGTTCAAGGTCAATTTCAACGCCGGGGACTGGCTCTTTTACCCGAGCGGCGCCTTCAATTACCGGGGGACCATGGAGGAGTGGCCGTTCTGGTTCGAATCCTTGATCCGCCGCTTGCGGATCGACACCATCCTGCTGTTCGGCGATTGCCGCCCCATTCACCGGGTTGCCCGCGCCATCGCCTCGCAGCACGGCCTGGAAATCGGGGTCTTCGAGGAGGGCTATGTCCGGCCGGACCACATCACCCTGGAGCGTTTCGGGGTCAACGGCTATTCCCAGCATTCCCGCAATCCCGAACACTATGCGGACCAGCCGGCGGACGGGCCGAAAGCGCAGCCGGTGGGCCGCACCTACTGGGCCATGGCCCGGTACGTTTTTTGGTATTTCACCATCGGCAGCCTGGGCAAACCCTTTTTCCGGCATTACCGGCATCACCGCCCCTTGACCCTGCTGGAAGGGCTGCCCTGGATTCGGGCGGCGTGGCGCAAGCAGTGGTACCGCTGGACGGAACGGGGTGTTCAGGAGCAGTTGACCGGCCAGTGGGACCAACGGTATTTTCTGGTGCCGCTCCAGGTTTTTAACGACTCCCAGATCACCGCCCATGCGGGCTTCGACAGCATCAACCACTTTATCGAAACCGTCCTGCGTTCCTTTGCCAAACATGCCCCTGCCGAAACGATCCTGGTTTTCAAGCACCACCCCATGGCCAGGGGCCACAGGGACTACGCGACCCTGATCCGCAGGCTGGCGCGGGAAACCGGGATTGGTCCGCGCGTGCGCTACATCCACGATCAGCACCTGCCCACCCTGCTCGACCATGCCCGAGGCGTGGTGGTGATCAACAGCACGGTCGGGCTTTCCGCCCTCCACCACCACGCGCCCACCAAGGTTTGCGGTCGGGGGTTCTATGACATGCCGGGGATTACCTACCAGGGAACCTTGGATGATTTCTGGTTCGCCGCGCCCCGGGCAAGGCCGGACCATGAACTGTACCAACGATTCCGGGCTCACCTGATGGCCGAAACCCAGTTGAACGGAAGTTTTTACAAGCCGCTGAAACTGCCGGGCGTGTGTGCGGGATTGCTGTGGCCCGCCCCGCTAAAATCGACCTCATAGCCCAAGGGAGGCTACCCGCCATGACCGATTCCACGCAAAACCGTCTGGCCATTGTCATCCCGGCCCGCTATGGGTCCACGCGGCTGCCGGGCAAACCGCTTGCCGATATCCTGGGCAAACCCATGGTGCAGCATGTGTATGAGCGGGCCTTACTGGTGCCGCGGGTGCATGCGGTGCTGGTGGCCACCGATGACGCGCGGGTGGCGGAGGCGGTGCGCGCCTTCGGGGGGCATTGCCTGATGACCTCGCTCGCCCACCCTTCGGGCACCGACCGCCTGGCCGAGGTGATGACCCAGGCGGAGGCCGAGGTGTACATCAACCTGCAATGCGACGAACCGCTGGTGCGGCCCGGCGACATCGCCATGCTGGCGGAGGGCATGTTGGCCGACGATTCCCTGCAGGTGGGCACGCTGTACCACCCCATCTCGAGCGAAGAGGCCAACAATCCCAACACCGTGAAGGTGGTTCTGGCCGACAATGGGGATGCCTTGTATTTCAGCCGGGCGCCCATTCCCTACCCGCGGGACCATGGCGTGGCCCGCTACCTCAAGCATGTGGGCGTGTACGCTTACCGGCGCGATGTGGTGGCACGGTATGCCGGCCTGCCGCAACCCATGATCGAGCAGGCCGAAAAACTGGAGCAGCTGCGCCTGCTCGCCACGGGCATCCGGATCCGGGCCTTCGAGGTCGCGCCCACCGGCCCGGGCGTGGATACGCCGGCATGCCTGGAATGCGTCCGCACGCTGATGGCCGAAGAGGTCCGAGGGCAGAAGCACTTGTTATATCCCCCCTTTAACAAAGGGGGGCGAGGGGGGATTTGCGGACGGGACCGTGCGATTCCGGGGTTTTAAATCCCCCTCAGTCCCCCTTTGTTAAAGGGGGAGGCGAAGGGTGCGGCCGCCTTGGGCGGCGCCCTTGAGGCGCTCTGGAGCGCTCACCCAATAAGCCGCCGGCCTTGCCGGTGGCAGCTGATTTGCTCGTGGGTCGGATTTGCGCGGGGCGGGGGCAGTGCAAAAAAAAAGCCCTGTAAGAGCGACCGGGGGTCGCTCTTACAGGGCTTTGGCTTTAAAAACTAGCGCCTTGTAACTCTTAATATTTCTGAAAAACTCCCCTCCCCTTGCGGGAGGGGTTGGGGGTGGGGGTAGATACAACCTGCCGGGATAATGGCAACTTCCCCCTCTCCCTAACCCTCCCTCGCAAGGGGGGAGGGAATTAATTTGATGTCGATTAAAGAATTACAAGGACTAGAGACACTCACTCCGTGTCGCCTTGCGGCGTGGGTTGCGACGCCGGTTTTTCCACCTTGGCAGTTTGCGCCACAGCGGTGTCCTTCCCACGAATCCCCGGGCGAAGTCCCTGCATCTTTTCCTGAAACTTCTTGATGTACTGGTCCAACACGTCGTCGGTTTCGATCACATAGGGGGTGATCATCACCAGAAGCTCGGTCTTGTCGTTTTTGTGGCTTTCGTACTTGAATGCCCAGCCCAGCAGGGGAATGTCTCCCAACAGGGGAATCTTGCTCTGAGTGATACTGTTGTCTTTGTTGATCAGCCCTCCCATCATGATGGACTGCCCGTTTTTCACCGCCAGCCTGGTTTTGAGTTCCCGGGTGGAGATGATCGGCGAGTCGGTCCCGCCGAAGGTGTTTACCTTTACTGAGCTCACCTGCTGGACAACGTCGAGGATGACCAAGCCATCATGATTGATCCGCGGCCTGACCTTGAGAAGGGTCCCCGTATCCTTGTACTGCACGGTGGAGGTCTGGAAAAGATCCGTTGGATTTGAAGTTATCGGCACGGATTGCGAGGTGAGAATGGGCACCTGGTCGCCCACGTTTACCGAGGCCTCTTCGTTGTTCAGCACCAGAATCTGGGGGGAGGAGAGCAGGGTAGTATCGGTTTGATCAGCTATGGCGTTGATCAGGGCGACGACATCTTCGGCGCTCCTGAAAACGGAATACGAAAAGCCGCTCGTAATTTTGCTCGCGAAATCGGTCGTGAACGACTGTCCGTACTTCGTGCCGTCGATCTTAAGCTGATTGTTCTTCAAGGCCCACTCAATGCCGAATTGCCAGGAATCATTGAGGGTCACCTCAACCACCATCACCTCGATGAGCACCTGCCGGGGCAGATTGTCCAGCCGTTCCATCAGCTTGACCAGGCGGGTATAGTCGGGCGTCAACGCCCGGATCAGGATGATGTTGCGGCCGTCATCGGCCAGCAACAGGGGTTCTCCCGCAAAATGGAGGTTACCG
>DASWIU010000198.1:0-3865 GCA_036397515.1 Desulfurivibrionaceae bacterium
CAGCAGTGCCGCGGATGCGCGGAAGAGGCCGGCGAAGTGTGCTGGTGCACATGAGCCGGCCGATGACAAAGCAGCTGCGGTGCTGCTGGACAGTGACAAGAAAAAACCTCTGCCATACACGAAGAAGGCCAATTCTTAAGGCTGGCAGAGGCTGACCCGTTGAGAAAAACCGGATAAGCCCTTCCCAAGGGTGCGTTTGCGGAAAAAAATGGTGGAGCTACGCGGGATCGAACCGCGGACCTCTTGCATGCCATGCAAGCGCTCTCCCAGCTGAGCTACAGCCCCACATTGTCTTAAAGAAGTGCCGGGCAACGAAAACCCGCCGGACACGCTGGTTCAAATACCACCCGCCGTATTGCATGTCAAGCGTTTTCTCCCCAAAAATCCCCGCCATTTTTCTTGCCAAGGCCAGATGAGTCTGTTACAGTCTGGAAGATTTTTTTCGATGGCCATAACTCTCTGGAAATTAAAGGCATTCTAATAAAACGTAGAGGTAACCGCATTATGTTCTCGCCCTTTGACTCGCTGTTCGGATGGCTCTCCAACGATCTGGCCATTGACCTGGGAACTGCCAACACTTTGGTCTTCGTGAAAGGCAAAGGCATTGTTTTGCGGGAGCCCTCGGTGGTCGCCATCCGCAAGGATGCCCGCACCAACAAGGTTCTGGCCGTGGGCAAAGAGGCGAAGATGATGCTGGGCCGCACCCCGGGCAATATTGTCGCGGTCAGGCCGATCAAGGACGGCGTCATCGCCGACTTCGAGGTCACCGAGGCCATGCTGCGCTACTTCATTAATAAAGTCCACAACCGCCGCACCCTGGTGCATCCCCGCATCATCATCAGCGTTCCCTCCGGCATCACCCAGGTGGAAAAGAGGGCGGTCAAGGAATCCGCCGAGTCGGCGGGCGCCCGCGAGGTGTACCTCATCGAAGAGCCGATGGCCGCGGCCATCGGCGCAGGTCTGCCCATCACCGAGCCGACCGCCAACATGGTGGTTGACATCGGCGGCGGCACCACCGAGGTGGCGGTGATTTCCCTGGCCGGCATTGTCTATTCCAGCTCCCTGCGGGTGGCCGGCGACAAAATGGACGAGGCCATCCTCCATTACATCAAACGCAAACATAACCTGGCCATCGGCGAACACACCGCCGAAGTGATCAAAACAACCATCGGCGACGTCATGCCCGAGCCGCCCTACGACACCATGCAGGTCAAGGGCCGCGATCTGGTTTCCGGCGTGCCGAAAACCCTGACCATTACCTCGGAAGAGATCCGCATCGCCATCACCGAACAGGTGGACGCCATCATCGAGGCGGTCAAAATGGCTCTGGAGCTCACCCCGCCGGAACTTTCCGCCGATATCGTCGATCAGGGCATCGTGCTCACCGGCGGCGGCGCCCTGCTGCGCAATCTGGACAAAAGGCTCTCCGAGGAAACCGGCCTGCCGATCATTATCGCGGAAGATCCTCTTTCCTCCGTGGTGCTTGGCTCGGGCAAGGCCCTGGAACACATCGAGCTGCTCAGAGAGGTAATGACCCTTTAAGACGGGAGCCCGCCAGGCCCGTGAGCATGGTTTTTTCATTACGCAAAAACATGGGGCGCACTGTCCCTCCCTTTCATGTTCATGTTGAGAAAAATATGGCGACAGACGTAACTGACCACAGGGGATGCGACCAAATCCAGCGCGGCATTCCCACCTGGAGGCGATTACAGGGGTTGGCCGCTAACAAAGCAGATGTCGCGCCCGATGATCGCTTGGCGGCATACAACTATTCGCAGAGTCTGTGATGAGGAAAAAAAGCAAACGCGCCCGGCAGATCAGACTCTTTCTTTTTTTCGGCATCCTCCTCACCCTGTTCATTATTTTGATTGTCTCCACGGTGGGCCGCCAGGAATTTAACGCCCCCCATAAACTGGCCCTTGAAGTCATCGGCACGGCCCAGTATGCCGTGACCCGGATAACCGGGAGCCTCAAAAACGGCTGGCGCAACTATTCCGCCCTGATCAACGTCCGGGAGGAAAACGCCCGGTTGCGGGAAGAGCTGCAG
This sequence comes from Desulfurivibrionaceae bacterium, assembly GCA_036397515.1. Classification (GTDB taxonomy): domain Bacteria; phylum Desulfobacterota; class Desulfobulbia; order Desulfobulbales; family Desulfurivibrionaceae; genus Thiovibrio. The sequence goes on from DASWIU010000198.1 coordinate 2,048, forward strand.
AAATACAAGGCGGTCAACAACGAATACCGGGAAGCCGTGGCAACCAATGTCCGGCTGGCGAAACTTCTCGAGATGAAGGAAACCATCCCGGCCCCCACCCTCACCGCCGAAATCATCGGGGTGGACCCTTCCCAGTGGTTCAAGACCATCATTATCGACCGGGGCAGCAGCGACGGGGTTCAGGCCGGCATGCCCGCCGTGACGGTGGAAGGCGTGGTGGGACAGGTCACCAACACCTCCCCCCATTTTGCCAAGATCTTGCTGGCAACCGACCCCAACAGCGCCCTTGACGGTCTGGTTCAGGAAACCAGGGTGCAGGGGATCATCAAGGGCGGCGGCGCCGGATTCCACATGGAGTATGTGCTCAAGAACAACGAGGTGACACAAGGCGACCGGATCGTCACCTCCGGGATCGGCGGCGTTTTCCCGAAAGGCGTGCCCATCGGCACGGTAACAAAGGTCGAAAAGGCAGGCCGGGGAATGTTCCAGGAGATTGAGATAGAGCCGGCCGCGGATTTCTCCCAGCTTGAATATCTGATTATTGTCATGAAAAAAGATCCGTTGGCTAAATAATGCTGCGCACCCACCGAGAAAATACGCTCTCCTGGCAGGACCCGGCGCGCTCCTCCGCGGCCCCGGCCCTGCGCCGAGCGAACTCTCGTCCTTTGTTGCCCGCAACCCCAACCCAGACCCTTGCCCAATGGTTCTAAGTTTTCTTTTTCTCTCAGGGACCATCCTCCTCATCCTGCAGACCACCCTGCTCCATTCCCTGCCGGAATGGTTTGGCCGCCCCAACCTGTTGTTTTTGTTTATCGTTTTTCTCGGCACCTACCTCGATGTCTACAAGGGCGCGGTGCTGGCCCTGCTCTTTGGCCTGATCATGGATATCTTTTCCGGGGTTTTCCTCGGTCTCCATCCGGTGATCTACCTCGTGCTCTTCTTCTCCCTCCAGGCCATCTCCAGACACCTGGCGGTCAATGAGTCGATTCATCAGATCCCGCTGGTTGCCTTGAGCTATCTTTTTACCGCCAGCAGCATCTTTATCTTCACCTCGATCCTGACCCCGGAGAATAGACTGTACTGGGCCTGGGGCAATGAACTCCTGCAGGTCCTCATTCTCTCGGTTATCTGTATCCCCTTTTTCAATTTTTTCCATTGGCTCACCACGGTTTTTGACAGCAAGAATGCGAATAATCCGTTCCGCCGTCAAAAAACCGGAAACCGCTACCGGATGCCGTAAGGCCCCCCTAAAAAACCATGTCGCCACGTCCCCTTGCCAAAATAAACAAGATTGATCCGGCCGAGCTCAAGATGCTCAAGAAGCGGATTGATATCGCCATGGCCGTGATTATTTTTTCCGCCGTCCTGCTCTTGGCCAGGCTCTGGTATCTCCAGATCTACCGCGGCGATGATTTCGCGAAACTTTCCGAAATCAACCGCATCCGCATCCAGGATATCGCCGCCCCCCGCGGCAATATTTTGGACCGCAACGGCGAGCCGATCATCACCAACCGCCCCCGTTTCAATGTGATCTGGAGCCGGGAAGACGCGCCCAACCCCGATGCGGTCATCAAGGATCTTGCCAAGATTCTCAATGAAGATATCTCCGTCCTGTTGGAGAGGATCCGGGGCGCCACCGAAAATCCCCGCTACATGCCCACCCGGCTCAAGGAGGACATCGACTGGGAAACCCTGGTCGCCATCGAGAACAGACATCTCTCTCTTCCCGGAGTCCACATCGAGGTCATGCCTTCCCGCGACTATCTCTACGGGGACTTTGCCTCCCATCTCATGGGCTACCTTGGCGAAATAAGTCCG
>DASWIU010000199.1:0-2858 GCA_036397515.1 Desulfurivibrionaceae bacterium
GTGGCTGCTGAGCTGGCCAAGGGGATGTTCCCGGTGCTGTTGGGCGGCGAGCATACCGTGACCGTGCCCGCGGTAGAGGCCTGTCTGGCGCAATACCCGGACCTGCATGTGGTGCAGATCGACGCCCATCTCGACCTGCGCCAGGAATATGAAGGCAATGAGAACAGCCATGCCTGCGTCATGCGGCGGCTTGCCGACATGGGCATTCCCTTTACCCAGATCGGCATCCGCTCCTTTTCCAAGGAGGAATACGAGCTCGTCCAGGCCAAGGGCTGGCAACCGTTTTATATGCAGCGCATCCGTAGCGAAGCGGATTGGATCGCCCAGGTCTGCGCCGGGATCAAGGGGCCGGTGTATTTCACCTGCGATGTGGACGGGCTGGACCCGGCGATCATCCCGGCCACCGGCACCCCGGAACCCGACGGCCTGACCTGGCGGGAGACCATCGACCTGCTGCGGGCGCTTACCGCTCACCATCGCATCGTGGGCATGGATTTTGTCGAGTTTTCCCCGCGACCCGGCGCGGAGCATGCGGCCTTTACCGTGGCCAAGCTGATCTACCGGACCCTGGGCTATGTCTTTCAACCGAAGGCGTCATGAGCGAAAACCAGAATTCCAAGTAGAATGATATGGAGGGCCATGGTGATGGACGAACAGGATATCCGCTGGAAGCAGCGTTTGGCAAATTTCAACAAGGCGCTGTCCCAGCTGAAAAAATTCATAGAGCGGGGGGAGCTGAACGAACTTGAGGAGCAGGGTCTGGTGCAGGCCTTTGAATACACCTACGAGTTGGCCTGGAATGTGGTGCGTGATTATCTGCGGGAGCAGGGCAACCAGGATATTCACGGCTCCCGTGACGCCATCCGTGAAGCATTCAATCTTGAGCTGATACGTGATGGCGAGGGCTGGATGGAGATGCTCAAGGATCGCAATCTGACCGCGCACACTTATAACGAAGAGACCGCCCGCGCGATTGCCGAGCATGTTTCCTCCCGCTATTACGATCTCTTTGCCGCCTTGCAACAGACCATGCAGGGGATTGCCGAGGCACGGAGCCGGACGGATGGGTGAACTCCGGTACGGCCTCACGGAAGATGCCATTGCCAGGATCAAGGCTGTTTTTGCCACTTGCCCGGAAATAGAACGGGTGTTTCTCTACGGTTCCCGGGCCAAGGGAACCCAGCGGAACGGCTCGGATATTGATCTGACCATTGAGGGCGAGGCAGTGAGCCCTTCGCAGCTGCTTCGCATTGAAAATGCGCTTGATGATCTGCTGTTGCCTTACAAGATGGATATTTCCTTGCTGCGCCGGATCGACAACCCTGATTTGCTGGCGCATATCCGGAGGGTGGGGCTGGTTTTTTATGAGAAAAAGTGAAACAAAGTGCCTGAAACCAGGTGCTGTAAAAAAATAAGCAAGGGCAGGTGATCGGATATGGTTGAGGAACAGGAAATATTTCAGTGTCGGCAATGCGGCCATTGCTGCCAGGGCGAAACCACGGTTTCCCTTGATCCCGAGGATGTCACCCGGCTGGTCACCTATCTGCATCTGCCCATTGCCGAGGTGCAGGAGAAATATCTGCGTCTTACCGGCAAGGTGGTGCAGATGAAGATCGTGGACAGCCACTGCATCTTTTTTAACGAGGGCTGCACGGTGCATGAAGGCAAACCCTGGCGTTGCAGGCAATGGCCCCTGCATCCGAGCATGCTCACCGACCAGAACAATTTCGAGGCCATCCGCCAATCCTGCCCCGGCATCAAGGGGGAGAACGGCTATGAGGAATTCCGCTCCCGGCTGGCGGAGCTTCTCAAGCAGCAGGATACAGGAAAGTAGGCGGCGGTGAAGATCATCCTTCCGCTGCTGGGCAAAACCAAGGAGCAGTACCTTGCCGCCGGAATCGATGATTTCGCCGGGCGGCTCAGGCGTTTTGTCCAGCTTGAGTTGCCGGTGCTCAAGGAAAAGAAGAATGCCGCCAAGGAAGATGCGGCGCGGCTGCAACAGGAAGAAGGGCAGATACTTCTCGGCAGTGTCCCGCGCTCAGGCGGGGCAGCCAGGGTAGTGGCCTTGGCGCCGGCGGGCAGGCAGGTCAGTTCGGAGGATCTGGCTGAGCTGCTCTGTCGTTGGGAGGACCAGGGGGTCCGGGAGATCGCCTTTTTGATCGGCGGCCCCACCGGCCTTGCCCCGGAGCTGCTCGAAAAGGCGGATTATGTCTTGTCGCTCTCGCGGATGACCTTTACCCACGAGATGGCCAGAATGCTGGTGCTGGAACAGCTGTACCGGGCTTATTCCATCAAGGCCGGAACCGGGTATCATAAGTAAAACAAGGGCGGGTTAAACGGACTCCACGGAACGGACCTCGGGAACCTCGCCTTTCAAGAATTTTTCAATCCCGTTTTTGAGCGTATTCCTGGACATGGGGCATTCCTTACAGGCTCCGGTCAGCTGGACCGTGACCACCCCGTCCGGGCTCACATCAACCAGGGTCACATCGCCTCCGTCTGCCTGTAATGTCGGGCGAATCTTTGCCAGAGCCGCCAGAATCCTGTCGCGCATCGTTATTCCTCAAGCTGGGTTGTCGGGGTAAAAACGTGAAACAATCTAACACAGCTCGGCTCTGCCGACAACCTTGTAACCGCTTACGGAACTAACCGGTTGCCAGATTGTCCGTTATCGTAGTATGATAGCGCTCCTCTTTTGTTCATGGCGAACAAGGGGGAAGCTATCCCAACAAGGAGTCATAATGAAAAAGGTCCACAAGGATTTTCAGGATGCGTCAAGTCTGGAGCTGGCCCGTTTTGCCGCCCTGGCAGCCCTGGATAAAAAAGCGGAGGACCTGGTCGTTCTTGATGTGCGGGGC
>DASWIU010000200.1:0-1713 GCA_036397515.1 Desulfurivibrionaceae bacterium
ATCAATGTCCGCTTGAGCCAGAAGTGGGGCGAGGATTTCACCCTGCAATCCCTCAAGGACCAAGGCTACGAGGCGATTCTCATCGCCACCGGCACCCCGGTGGACGAGAGCCTGGATGTCCCGGGCTGCGCCCTGCCCAAGGTGATTCCGGCCACGAAATTCCTGCGGGACATGGCCGAGGGCAAGTCGGGCAACTACGGCCGCTCGGCCGTGGTGTTCGGCGGCAACAACGTGGCCATGGAGGTTGCCCGCTCCCTGTTGCGCAACGAGGTCGGCCAGGTAACGATTATCTATCCCAGAGCCCAGACCGAGATGACGGCCAACCAGCGCAATATCCGGGTGGCGGAAAAAGAGGGGGTCCAGTTTCTGCTCATGGCCTCGCCGGTGAATTTCAGCGACACCGACCACGGTATTGCCGTGCAATTGATCCGGACCAAGCTCGGGGAGCCCGACGAGAAGGGCATCCGCTACCCCGAAGCGATTCCCGGTTCCACGGTGAACATCCAGGCCGATACCGTCATTGTCGCCCAGGGTTTGAGCGCCTGCCGCGAGAAATTCGAGGGCGGCGCGCTGGAGGCCACCCTGGAGCTGACCCCGAAATGCAACATCAAGGCCAACCCGAGAACCTCGCTGACCAACCATCCCGGCATCTATGCGGCCGGTGACGTGACCAGCGGACCCCGCTCGGTGATCCAGGCCGTGGTTGCGGCCCGGCGGGCGGCGGAGAACATCCATGTCCAGGTCATGGGCATTACCAAGACCGTGGCCGAGAGCCGCTTCAACTTCACCCGGGGCAAGGGCTTCGATGAGGTGGATCTGCGCAATTTCGAGGGGATCAACATCAAGCTCCGGGAAAAGATGCCCACCCGGCCGCCCCAGATCGCGATCCAGGATTTCAGCGAGATCAAGCTCGGCTTTTCGGAACAGATGGCCATCACCGAGGCCAAGCGCTGCCTCTCCTGCGGCTGCCGCGCCTTTGACCGCTGCGATCTGAAGCAAACGGCCATGGATTTCGGCCTTGATCCGAGCCGGACCGGGATGGCGACCCAGCCGACCTACACCGAAAAGATCAATCATCCCATGATTCTGGTGGATCTGAACAAGTGCATCTACTGCAAGCGCTGCGAGAACAGCTGCGAATACGATGCCCTGGAAATCAGCGCCGACGGGGTCGATGACAAGGGGCGCCCGCTGGGCTTACGTTTTCGCTTCAAGGATAACTGCGTCAACTGCGGGGCCTGCGTGGACAACTGCTCCACCGGCGCCCTGAACAAGAAAGACGTCCTGGTGCCGGTGATCAACGAACCCATCCGCGAGGTGCGCTCCACCTGTCCGTATTGCGGGGCCGGCTGCCAGATCACCCTCAAGGTGAAGGGCAACACCCTGATGGAGGTCACCTCGGATCCGGACCTGGCGCCCAATTACGGGGCGCTGTGCGTCAAGGGGAGGTTCGGCCATAATTTCGTCCAGCACAAGGAGCGGCTGACCACGCCCCTGGTGCGCCGGGGCTCCCAACTGGTGGAGACCAGCTGGGAAGAGGCCCTGAATGTGGTGGCCAAGCGTTTCTTCGACCTCAAGGCCATGTACGGGCCGGATTCCATCTCCGGCTTCAGCTGCGCCCGGGCCAGCAACGAAGAAAACTATCTGATGCAAAAATTCATGCGGACAGCGATCGGAACGAATAATATCGATCACTGCGCCCGACTCTGACAC
>DASWIU010000201.1:0-1984 GCA_036397515.1 Desulfurivibrionaceae bacterium
TCCGGCGAGGGGGAGATGCCGCCGTCCTTGGCGACGAAATCCTGCGCCGTGTTGAGGGCATTGTCGATGACCCGCTTGTTCACCTCCTGATGGGATTCGATCAGGCTGTAGACGGAGCGGACGATGTGGTCCATCTCCGAATAGGTGAGCCGGTCGGCCTGGGCCACGGCATGCCGCACCATGCCCTGACTCTGCCAGAAGCCCACGGCCGAGAGCACGAGTAACGGCAGGGCGGTCAGGGCGCCGCCGATGATGAGCAGTTTCGTCTTGAGATTCATCTGGTCAAACATACGCTTTCCTCGTGTTGCGTGAAGTTCCGGCGATCAGGAGACGATCTCGCCGGCAACGAACCGGCCGGCGATCTCCGTCTCCGGCCGGTTGAAAAAGCCTTCCGGCTCGCCCTGCTCCAGGAGCCTGCCTTGGTGGAAGAACAGCACCCGGTCTGCCAGCCGCCTGGCCTGAAACATGTTGTGGGTCACCAGCAGGACGAGCTGCGCCCGCGCCTTGAGGGTGCGGATGATCTCCTCCACCAGCAGGGCATTGTGCGGGTCAAGGGAGGAGGTGGGCTCGTCGAGCAGGACGATTTCCGGGCTGGTGGCCAGGGCCATGGCCAGACACAGCCGCTGCGCCTCGCCGGTGGAGAGGGTCAGGGCGTTATGGTCCCGCAGCTCCCACAACCCCACGGCCTGCAACGCCTCGGCCACCGCCGCCTGCCGCCCCTTTTTCCCCACCCCTCTGAGTTTAAGGCCATAGGCCGCGTTGCCGAAAACCGTGTCGTTGAAGAGCCCCTTGCGGTCCGGGACCAGCACGATCTTGCGTCGCAGGGCCTGGCTGCACGGAACCAAGCGCCCCTCTTCGTAATAGAGCACCTCGCCCTGGTCCGGCCGCTCAAGCAGGGAGAAGAGGCGCAGGCAGGTGGATTTGCCGCTGCCGTTCTCGCCAAGGATCGCATAGAGCGTGCCGGCCTCCAGGGTCAGATCGAGATCCAGCACCAGCCGCCCGGCAAAGAACTTCTTCACCCCTTTCGCCTCTACCCTGGTCATCGCTTCACCCCCCGGCGCTGCACAACATGGAACAAGGCGTTCACCACAAAGGAGAGGGAGAGCAGGACCAAGCCCAGGGCGATGGCCAGCTCGAAGTTGCCCTTGTCGGTCTCCATGGCGATGGCCGTGGTCATGACCCGGGTGTGGCGGGCAATGTTGCCGCCCACCAGCAAGACCGCCCCCACCTCGGCCACGGCCCGGCCGAAGGCGGTGGCCATGGCGGCGATAATCGCGTAGCGGCAATCCTTGAAGACCGCCAGGGTGGCCTCAAACGGCGTGGCCCCCAGGCAGCGGGCGGTCCGCCCCACCTCCTGGCCAGCGGCGACGACCGCCGCATGGCTCAGCGAGGCGACGATGGGAATGATCAGGATCGACTGGGCCAGGATCATGGCCCCAGGCGTGTAGAGCAGATCGAGAAAACCTAAGGGGCCGCGGCGGGAGAGGAGGATATAGACCAGCAGGCCGACCACCACCGGCGGCAGGCCGGTCAGGGTGTTGAGCAGGGTCACCAGGAGGCCGCGCCCGGGAATCCTGACCAATTCGAGAAAGACGGCGAGCAGCAGGCCTATGGAGGCGCCGATCAGCAGCGCCAGGCCGGAAACCCGCAGGCTCAAAAAGACGATACCGAGCAGCTCGGCATCGCCCGCGGCGATGAGGGAAAACGCTTTAAAAAATGCGTCGTGGATGGTCACAATCTCTGAACCCCGACTTCATTTTCGCCCCCCTCCCTGCTCCGGCAACCGCCGGAAAGATTACCGGGCCGCAACCGGCTGCCCCTTGCCGGGAGCAACGGCATTGGCGATAAAGAGCGCGTGGCCCTGCTGATCCTTGAACCCGTTGATCGCCGCCTGGCCGCTCTTGGCGGTGAGCCAGGCGATGAACCGCCTTACGGCCGTGATCTTGACCTGCGGGTGCCTGGCCGGATTCACCGCCATCACCCC
>DASWIU010000202.1:0-2287 GCA_036397515.1 Desulfurivibrionaceae bacterium
GCTGGGTGCCCAGCAGGGACTCACCCGAGAAGCAAAAGGAGGGGAAATGATACGCACATACCGCCAGACCAACAAAGCTGTTGTGCTCCTGTTCGCGGCCATGACCATGCTGCTCATGGCCGCCGCTTTTACCCGGTCGCAAGCGCAGGCCAATCCGGAAGCCCCCGCGGAAACGGTCCTGATTGTGAAAGGGCAGGTCAAAGAGATTTCCTCCGCGGCCAAAACCCTGGTGGTCAAACCGAAAAAGGGGGAGCCGGTTCCCCTCATTGTTACAAGCCAGACAACCTTTGTGGGGTTTTTCCTGTTCGATGATCTCGCACCCAAACAGCGTGCCCAGGTCTGGTATTACTCCAATGGGGAGAGCAACCTGGCGGTAAAAATTGAAAAGCTGCCGGAACTGGGTTGTTGATTGGGGCAAAACGGAGGAGGCTATGAAAAATCATCTCAAAAAATTGATCTGGGCAGGGATTCTGGTGCTGTGCTGCTTCCAGCCGGTCGCGGCGGCGGAATACAACAACAGCCGCGCTTTGCGCCAAGTTACCGTGGCCAAGGCCTATTTCGACGTGACAAACGGCAGTCCGGGCAAGCTGGTGAACCAGCTCGGCTTCATCGACAAGGCGTATGACCAGCTCGCCAAGGCAGGGCTCAAGCCGCAATTCGTCCTTGGTTTCCACAGCGCGGCCAGCGCCTATGTCACCAAGGGCAGCGAGGATTACGTTACGAGCGATGAGGAAATCGCGGCCAAGAAAAAGGTGCAGGCCTGGGTGCAGCGCTTCAAGGCCAAGGGCATCGTCATGGAACAATGCATGCTCGCGGCCGAAGTTTACGAGATCGACCCTGAGGATATCCTGCCGGAAATCGACCGGGTGAAGAACGGCTATGTCTCCACCATCGGCTATCAGGCCAAGGGATATTCCCTGGTTCCCGTGAATTGAGCAGGGGACTAGGCAGAGGAGAAAGTGGGGAGAGCCCGGTTTTCAGTTCGTAGTCCGTAGGTCGGATAGAGCGAAGCGAAATCCGACACGTTTCAGGCGGGATGCGGATGCGGTTGCCGTGGAAACGTTGGGTTTCGTTCCTCTACCCAACCTACGAAGCTACAATCGGGCATGGTTTTTTTATTGGCGTTTCATCGAGCAGACAAGGAGGGCGTATGACAGGTTACCGGATCAGGGTGCTCGATAAACTCGCCCCGGAAGGGCTGGCCCTTCTTGCGGAGCGGTTTCAGGTAAGCGCGGACGAGCCGGACCCGCACGGCATTCTGGTGCGCAGCGGGCAGGTGGATACGGCGGCCTACCCCTCGCTGCTCGCCGTGGCCCGGGCCGGGGCCGGGGTCAACAACATCACGGTGGCCAAGGCCAGCGAGCAGGGGATCTGCATCTTCAACACCCCCGGCGCCAATGCCAACGCGGTGGCCGAGCTGGTCTTCGTCATGCTGGGGATCCAGGCGCGCAACATCCATCGCAGCTTCGCCTTTGCCCAGGGGCTGGCCGGGCTGGGCGATCAGGAGATTGCCGGCCGCATCGAGCAGGAGAAATCCGCCTTCAAGGGGTTTGAGCTGGCCGGGAAAACCCTGGGCGTCCTGGGTCTGGGGAAGATCGGCATCCGGGTGGCCAATGGCGGCATCATGCGGCAGATGCGGGTGGTCGGTTTTGATCCCATCCCGGCCCTGGAGAACATCCACCATCTTTCCCCGGAGGTCGCCCTTTCCCGCTCCCTCCATGAAATGGTGGGCAAGAGCGAGATTCTCACGGTGCACACCCCGCTCAACGAGAAAACCAGGGGGATGGTGAACGGTGAGCTGCTCAAGCGGCTGCCCGCGGGAGCGATCCTGATCAACTATGCGCGGGGCCCCATTGTCGACGAACAGGCAGTGCTTGGTGCCCTGGCCGACGGCCGGCTGGCCGCCTACATCACCGATTTCCCCTCCGCCGCCACCCTTGGGCATCCGCAAATCATCGTCACCCCGCATCTGGGGGCCAGCACCGAGGAGTCGGAGGAGCAATGCGCCTGCATGGCCGCCCTGGAGCTGCGCGGCTATCTGGAGTACGGCGCCATCACCCACAGTGTCAATTTCCCCTCCGCCGAACTGGTGCCCGCCGCCAACGTGCACACCCGCTTCATCATGATCAACCGCGACATCCCGGATATGATCGGCTTTGCCTCCCACGCCATCGGTGCCAGCGGCATCAATATCGCCAGCTACCTCAACGAGTCCAACGGGACCATCGGCTACAACATCATCGATCTGGAGTCGGGAATCCCGCAATTGCTGGTGGCGGAGATCGAA
>DASWIU010000203.1:0-4678 GCA_036397515.1 Desulfurivibrionaceae bacterium
GCGGCTTCAGCCGCGAAAGAATTTCGAGAAGAGCCGCAACAGAGGAGCGAATCATGCCCGGTTTTGAGATATTTGGCGAGGAAGAGAAAAAAGAGATCCTGGAGGTGCTGGACACCGGGGTGCTGTTTCGCTACGAGTTCCCCAACGAGCGCAAGGGGATTTACAAGGTCCGCACCTTTGAGGAGAAGTTCGCCGCCTATTGCGGGGTGAAGCACGGCCAGGCCGTCACCTCCGGCACCGCGGCGCTGAAAGTTGCCATGGCTGCCCTGGGCATCGGCCCCGGGGACGAGGTCATCACCCAGGGCTTCACCTTTGTCGCCACCTGGGAGGCGATTTTTGAGATCGGGGCCATCCCGGTTTTTGCCGAGGTGGATGAAACCCTGAATATGGACCCGGCTGATCTGGAAAAGAAGATCACCGACAAGACCAGGCTGATCATCCCGGTGCACATGATGGGCGCCGCCGCCCGGATCGAGGAGATCAAGGCTATTGCCGACAGGCACGGGATCCCGGTTTTGGAAGACACGGCCCAGGCTGCCGGAGCCAGCCTCAACGGCAGGCGCCTCGGCTCCTTCGGGGCCTGCGGCACCTTCTCCTTCGACCCGGTCAAGACCATGACCACCGGCGAGGGCGGGATGATCGTCACCAACGACGAGAAGCTCTGGCGGAATATGAGCGAGTACCACGACCACGGCCATGACCATGCGGTCAACCCCGGCGGCCGGGGCGGCGAGGGCCGCGGCTTCATCGGCTCCAACTACCGGATGATGGAGCTGCAGGGCGCCATCGGTCTGGCCCAGCTTGCCAAGCTCGACTTCATCGTCGCGGCCCAGCAGCGGAACAAAAAGGCCATGAAGGCCCTGGTTGCCAAATTGCCCGGGGTGACCTTCCGCACCATCCTCGACGAGAAGGGCGACAACGCCTCTTTCCTCGCCTTTTTCCTGCCGGACAAGGACAAGGCCCAGAAGGTGAAAAAGGCTCTGGCGGAAAACGGGGCCGGGGCCATCTGCTTTGCCGAAAACACCTGGCATTACTACCCCAAGTGGGAACATCTGTTGGCCGGCGCCACCCTGGCCAAGTCGGGCTGGCCCTTTGTGGAGCCGGGCGGGAAAAAGCGGGTGGTGTACGACGCCAAGGTTTTGCCGCAGTCTGCGGCGATTATGGACCGGCTGCTCGTCTATCCGGTGCCGGTTAAAGAGGTTTCCCTGGAGCGGCTAGCGCAGATCGGTGCTGCCATCGAAAAGGCGATTGCCGCTCTTTCCTGAGCAGGAGAAAAGTTTTCCGCATGGAATAAAAATCCCGTCCCCCCAGGGTTGGAGCCTGAGAGGACGGGTAGAGTAACCGATCAGCCGGAGCACTTTGTGGGATGGCTCGAGATTTTTTCTGATCGGGGAGCTCTCGCTAATAAGAGAGTGACAGCCAGTGAAACCGCTTGGGATAGAAGATCATCCCAAGCGGTTTTTTGTTAGAAACTCGCCTCAAAGGTCAGGTACACCTGGTCCATTGATTCGATGGGGGCATAGAACTGGGCCATCAGCGGATCGCTCTGGATATCGTCGATCTTGTTCGGGGTGCCGAGCCACATGCCACTGTAGGTGTAGTCGTAGTCATAATGCTGGTAGCCCAGGCGGATAAAGGCCTTGCCGTACTTGGAGATGGCCTCGCCGGCGGGGAGGTCGTAGATGCCGTAGACCTCATAGACATTGCCGCGGGTCGCCAGCTTGCTGGAATACATATCGTCATGGCCGGGGGCAAAGGCCAGCCAGTTCTCGGAGCCGTGGTTGAATTCAGCCCCGAGCTTGAGGCCGCGGTTGTCTAAGTCGTAACGCACGCCGACATAGACATTATAGCCGTCCTTGTCCTCGAGAGGTTTCCAGAACTCATTCAGCAGGGAGGTGCCCATCTCGTCCATGGCCTTGGCTTCGGTGTGACTCCAGCCGGCCGTCAAAAAGTAATTCAGGTTCTGGTACTTATCCATGTACACGCCTGAGCCCTGGAAGATGTTACCCAAATTTATCCGGTCGAGGTACTGGTTGTCCGTGGAACCGGGGTACAAATTCTCTTGCGCCAACTCAAGCGGATTGGGGAAGTAGGTGTCGCCCGGCACGTTGAAGAGGTTGAAGGCGCCGACGATCTGAAGGTTGATGAACCGGTTGTCCTTCTGGTAGACATCCCAGTTGAACCCGGCAAAGTCCACATCGTTGATGCCGGTATCCTTTTCCTGTGGGCCGGCCTCGAAACCGCGGCCATAGCAGAAGCGGATCCGGCCGGGAGCGTCGGTCAGGCTTCCCAGATGGTTGTAGGCATAGCCCAGGGAGACCCCGTTAAACGGGTAATCCATGTAGGCAACCGGGGTGGCCATCCGCTCGCCGCTGTTCATGCGGAGATGGGCGGGAGCGCCATCGGTGGTGGGCCGGCGGCCGATGGAGAACCAGACCGGCAACCCGCCGATGTTGTTCCAGTTCATGAAGGCCCGGTCCAGGATCAGCTTGTTGTCGCCGGGCTGGCGGCCCGAGGTGCCGTCAAAGGAACGGGAGTTCAGGAAGTAGGGGCTGTCGGTATCATGTTCGCCGTCCAGATTCGTTTCCGGGGTGGCGGAGTCCTGATTGCCCCAGACCTTGTAGCCCACGATCCGGGCCTTGACCTCGACATCCTCGGTGGCCTTGACCCGCATGTTCAAGCGCAACCGGGTGGAGTAGAGGACGTCATTTTCATAGGTGGTTGCGGGGGTGGGATTATAATTCATGAGAGCAAATATTTGCCTTCTATCAGCGGCAGACAGAGTAGGGCTTCTCATCAGGTCGGCGAGGGCATGAGGGCTTTGGAATGCCGGAGCCACAGCTGAAATTGGCAACCCCATATATCCGCCGAAGATAGCAGCAAAGTTGGTATTGCCTGCTGCGGCAAAAGCCTTGTTCACTGCGGCGAATTCTGCTGCGGTAATTGTGGTGGAGCCGCCCAAAATCTGTGTCGTAGGATCAGTAGGACTCCAGGCCGCCGCAAAAGCCGGCCATACACCGGCAAAAGCGGCAACCGTATTTGCGCCAGCATTGTTGGTGTTCCACCGATCCATCACTGTGCCAAATCCACCAAAATCGGCAATGCCTTTGCCAATATCCGTGGCCTTGTAGTAGGCGGCGGTGTCGGCGGTGTGTATATCCATCCGGCTCCGGATATCGCCTGACCACTGAAAGCGCGAGGCCAAGTCCCATTTTTCCGATTCTTCTTCAAATTCGGTTATGGTTTCTTTTTGCTCCACCATTTGAGTGCGAAGTTCTGTGATTTGCCTTTGGAAATCACGGGTCAACTGCTCGATTTTTGCGTCAAGTTCGGCATTGCTTGCGCCGCCAGCTCCAGCGCTTGCGGCAACTGGGATGGCGAGAATTGCCGCCAGGGCAAGGGTTGAGATTTTTTTGACCATCTTCTTTCTCCTTTTCTTGTTGGTTGTGGTGGTGTTCCCGCTTCAATGAAATTTAGCTGCCCATGTGAGATTCCTTGGGAAGTTAGCTGTGTCTGTATTGAAAAACAAAGGCAGATAGATAAGGATAAAAATGAATGTTCATTCTCTGTTCTGGTGCTAAAACTCCCTCCGGTATAGTTCTTCGGGAGGGCTGAGTCTTCTCCGTTTGAATTGTTTCAGGGTGTTATTACACGGGCTGGGAAAGATTTCAAGAACAAAATGAACATTCATTCTTGTTGGAGTAAAAAAATATTATGCCTTCACTGCACGCCAGGCTGATTCCCACATTTCGTCAAGAAGCGGGGGTAATGGTTCTTGCATCATCCCCAGCAACCGAAGCTGGATGAGTCGTGTCATGCCGCCAAACAAACTCGGTCCGGCAACGGCGGGAGAAAGTGGCCTGATTTCTCCGTTTTTGATGCCGTCCTGGATGACCTGCCGGATACGCATCGGCGCTTTTCCGGTGCAAATAGGGGCGGCGTTGGGCATGATTTCTTTGTGTCTTGCGAAAATTACAAAATCAACAAGTTCGGGGAAATCTTCGGTAAGTTGGAAATAATAGGCCATTATTGCCCGACAGCGGTCATGGGTATTGGTGTGTTGGTTAACAATTTTTTCTATGTTTGCAAAAACATCTTCGGAGATTTCCTGAAAGAGGGTTTGCGCGATTTCTTCCTTGTTTTTGAAGTAACGATACACCAAGCCGATACTCACATCAGCCTGTTCGCGTATATCATGAACGGAGGTCTTGAAATACCCCTTGCTGTGGAAAAGTTTCAGGGCCGCGTGGAGAATCCGGTCGCGTCTGTTTTTTGAACTCGTTTTATAGAAACTCATGGGCTGAACCTGATTGGATTAGAGGTTGCTGCATATTTAAGTTTCTAAATAATATTAAGGGGTATGTCAATCTCCGTCGCTCTGGGCGGCAAGAAACTTATGCGTTTCCTGCCTTATGGCCGCACGGCCCGGACATATCCCTTGCTGCCCGGCGCATACTGGCGGACCGGATCGCACTGGTCGGAGATCTCCCAGGCTCCGGCCTTGCCCTGGCCGTCTTTCTCGCCGGACCAGTAGTTCCCCTTGCGGTCCAGGGCACAATCGCCCTGCTGAAACAGATCAAAGAGGTTGTTGAGGTCGTAGAGTTCATCGACGGTGGGTAAACGCCAGTCGTTGTGGCCTCCCAGGTTCAGGGCGCGGACGTACTCTTCCGCATCCTTC
>DASWIU010000204.1:0-2864 GCA_036397515.1 Desulfurivibrionaceae bacterium
GGAACCGGCGGCCACGGTACGGGCGAAATTCCTGGCGGCCACGGTGTCGGCATTGGCCCCGCAGATGCCGAGCATGTCCTCGACCCCGTCGATGATCTGACAAGGACCCATATTGCAGTTGCGGCAACAGGTTCCGCCGGAACCGAAAAGACAGGCCGACATCCCCCGCGCCTTGACGCGGTCATAGCCGGTTTTGACGTTCTTGGCTATATCCTGGGAGAGAATCTGTTGCGTGGAGACGCAGGTAAGATCCGCGCATCCCTCACATCCGTTTCGTTTGATCGCCATTGTGTGTCCTCAGCATCTTGGGTTCGCTATGTAACAGAAAAGCAAATGCCCTCTGATTACTTTTTATTTCGTAACTATCCAGCAGCACCGCATCTGCGTTGTTATCAGCCTGCTCATGGGCACCAGCACACTTCGCCGACTTCTGCCTAGCAGCTACGGCACTGCTGGAAAGCTACGGTTTGGGTTGTTTTTGTTCGTTTCCGGCCTTGAGCTGGATAGTTACTTTATTTCAGGCTTGCGGTCTGCCTGGCTGCCTGTACGGTATTCTTCATGAGCATGGTGATGGTCATGGGTCCGACCCCACCCGGAACAGGGGTAATATACGAGGCTTTTTCCTTTACCGCATCAAAATCCACGTCGCCGGCAAGAATGGCCTTACCTTCCGCGGTCTTGCCGATCCGGTTCACGCCGACATCGATTATCACCACCCCGTCCTTGACCATGTCGGCGGTGACCATTTTCGGCACGCCGACCGCGGCGATGATGATATCGGCCCGCTTGCAATGGGCAGCCATATCCTTGGTCCGGGTGTGGCACAGGGTAACCGTGGCGTTGCCGCCTTTGCGCTTCTGGAGCATCAGGTTGGCGATGGGCTTGCCGACGATGTTGCTGCGGCCGATGACCACCACCTCGGCGCCGCTGGTCTCCACGCCGCTGCGGACCAACAGTTCGAGGATGCCGTGGGGCGTGCAGGGCAGAAAGCACTCCTCGCCCACCACCATCTTGCCCACGTTCACCGGATGGAAGCCGTCCACGTCCTTGGCCGGATCAATGGCATACAGCACATTGGTCTCATTGATATGCTTGGGCAGGGGCAACTGGACGAGGATGCCGTGGATATTCTTGTCCTGGTTGTATTTGTCGACAATGGCCAGCAGATCCTGCTCGCTGGTGTCGGCGGGCAGGGTTACCTGCTCGGAATGGATGCCAAGCGCGTGGGCGGTCTTGTTTTTGGCGCTCACGTAAGATTGAGAGGCCGGGTCTTCCCCCACCAGGATCGTTACCAGCCCGGGAACAATGTCATACTTTTCCTTAAGCTCCGCAACCTCGATCTTCAATTCTTCCCGAATGGTTTTTGCAACTTCCGTCCCGCTGATAATCTTGGCACTCATATATTTTCTCCTTATAACAAAAAGTAATGGGCTCGCAAAAAGGGACACCAGTCACATGTCCGTGGCACAACCTAAAAATATTTCCGGCAGCGAAGCGACAACCGCTGCAGTCGCGGTTTCTTGGCAATTGCAACAAACAGTTTATAGACATCTCTTGCAATGCGCCTTTCGCCGAAAAAGACCTGCCGCCTCATCTCTCAGGTAAAAATCACCTCGAATGATGGCCCCGGCAAGGCCAAAATAGGGATCAGAGCCTACAAAACTACCCAATTTCACACGATATTTCAATAGGTAGATATACTTGCAAAAAGCCCTGTACTATACATTTTCCGGAGGAAAATAGAAGAAAAAAACGCGGGGGAGGAAATAATTGCAATGCAGGGAACGAGAGAGGAATCTATCGCCTTATCATTCCGGCCTTTTTGCCCGTTCGTTCGCCAGTTTGACAATGATATTGTTCGCCTGGCCCAAACGGTTGACCACGGTTTTAAAAAGGTGGTTGGCCACATCGGGATATTTTTGAATAACCTCCTGGAGCTTGTCGCCGGGAAAACGTTTTACCTTGGACCGCCCCTTGGAGGTGATGGAGGCGGAACGGGGCTCGCCGGAGATGGCGCTCATCTCGCCGAAATACTCACCCGGCTCGGTGATCTCGGCGATCTTTTTGCCATCCTTGACCACGGCCACGGCGCCGATGACCAGTTTGAAGAAATCATTGTCGTTGTTGTTCTGCCGGATGATGAAATCCCCGTCCTCGTACTCCTCGATATCCGGATGGACCAGATAGGCGGGCAGACTCTCTTCGGTGATCACGGTTCGCTTCAGAATCTCTTCTATGCTGGTGGCGCCCTCGATAACCTTTTTCACCCCGGCCCGCCGCAGGGGGGTCATCCCCTCCTGCACCGCGATCTTGCGCAGCTGATCCTCGGGCACCTCCGCGCTGATCGCCTTGGCCACCTCATCGGTGATCTCCATCAGCTCAAAAAGACCGACCCGACCTTTATAGCCGCCGCCGTTGCATTTCTGGCATCCCTTGGCGCGGTAGATGACAAAATCCTTTTCAAGATCCGCCTCGGTAAAACCCAGGGCAAGCAGCTCTTCCTTGGGCGGCCGGGGCACCTCCTCCTTGCAATGGACACAGAGCTTTCTCGCCAGCCGCTGGGAAAGAACCATGGTAACGGCGGAAGCCAGCATGAAGGGAGGGATGCCGATATCCACCAGACGGCCGATGGTGGCGGGACAATCGTTGGTGTGGAGGGTAGAAAAAACAAGATGGCCGGTCATCGCCGCCTTGATGGCGATCTCCGCGGTTTCCATGTCCCGGATCTCGCCGACCATGATGATGTCGGGGTCCTGCCGGAGAAAGGCCTTGAGCGCAGCGGGAAAGGTCATGCCCACTTCTTTTTTGACATTGACCTGGTTGATGCCCTTGAAGTTGAACTCCACCGGATCCTCGGCGGTGAG